>QIAR01000147.1:8544-10547 GCA_003225595.1 Acidobacteriota bacterium
TGGACCACCTCCGGCCGCATCCGAGTTACGTTCGGCATCATCTCACGGTTCCCGCTTGCCAATTGTCCGCGCTCGTCAGCTCGGGCGATCTTGCGTTTCAAGATCCGCTCCTGATCACGCGAGACCGCCTAATCCTCGACGGGTATGCCCGCTGGGAACTGGCCCGGAAGCAGGGTCGACCCACACTACCATGTATCGAATACGATCTGACCGAGGCCGAAGCTCTTCATTGCCTACTACAGAGGCACCGCCGATCGACCGGACTGAATGACTTTTGTCGAATCCTCTTAGCGCTCGACCTTGAGCCTTTGTTGAAAGAGAAGGCGCGAGCAAACCAGCAGTCCGGTGGTCTGGGGAAAGGTTTGTCAAAATTGACGGAAGCTTCAAGGGTGAACGTTCGATCCGAAATTGCCGCCGTCGCAGGAGTCTCTGTGGGGAACGTTGCCAAGGTCAAGGACTTGAAGATGACTGCAGATCCTGAACTCCAACGGGCGTTACGGGACCGAGAGATTAGCATTCATCAAGGGTGGTTATGGCGCAAGATCGCGCCCGAAAGACAGCGGGAAGAACTGCGGCTTTATCGCGCCAGGAAGGGAATTAGAGAATACGCACGCGCTCAGAGTTCACCAACTGTCCTCGACGTAGGGGATCTGCTCAAGCGCTTGTCGGGGCTCGAAAGCAGTGAACTGGGTTCGGTCGGCCTGCTGGTGATAAAGGGCAGAGACAAGTGTGTTTTCGTGACCGAGGGATTACTCGAAGCACTTCCCCCATACCAGGAGGCGATATCGACATGCATGACAGAGATGGGTTAAAGCAAATCTTGGCCAGTACTCGACATCTCTGGGACCGTGCCGACACGCGACCTGCCGTCCGTCAGAACTTTGAAAAAGTGATCAATTGCCGAACTGCTGCTTTGGGAGCCGAAGTCTATGCCTCAGAAGAGGAGGAAAAACTCGTTTGCCACAGCTGCAAATCGAGGGTTTGCTCGTCCTGTGGGCATCGTGCCACCTTACTCTGGCAGCGAGAGCGGTGGGCCGATCTGCCTGATATTCGATATGCAGGCATCGTCCTTACTATGCCCGACGTCCTGTGGCCGATCTTTCAAGGAAACCGCCATCTTCTCCACGATTTACCCGCACTGGGAGCCGCGGCGATTCAGCAATGGGTAAAAGCTAAGTACGGTGTTCGGGTGCTGCTCATCGTAGTGCCGCACAGTTTCGGCCGGCATTTGAATTTCAATACTCATCTCCACATTTTGGTCTCTGCTGGAGGTTTGCAGGAGTCGGAAGGGCGCTGGATCGCGGTGCCGCATTTCGACCAGGACGAGTTGATGGAAATGTGGCGTGATGCCGTGATCACGTTCCTCCTCGAAGCATTGAAGTTGAGAGTTATCAGTTCCCCCAAAAACGAGGAGACCCTCAGAGGGATGTTGACGGCGCAATCCAAACGTCGCTGGAACATTTTTATCCGAGCCCTTTACTCGAAGAAGCACTTCTTCGAATACGCAGGTAGGTACGCCCGTCATCCACCGATCGCTGAACATCGCTTCCTGAAGATCACAGGCCGAGAAGTCCAGTTCCGCACGAAGGATTTGAAGCTCAAAAAGGTAGTGACAAGTCACTACTCGATCGAGGAGTTCGTCGCAGTTTTCGCCGAGCACGTGCCGGACCACTATCGACACGCGGTTCGCCATTTCGGACTGCTGGCGCCTCGTTCAAAAGACCGGACCTATGCAGCCGTGTTTGCCCTCCTTGGGCAAAAGAAGCGGCCTCGTCCACAACGGCTGAATTGGCGGAACTCACTTCGGAAGTACTTCGGGGTAGATCCGTTGATCGATAGCCGCGGTCAACGTATGTCTTGGTCACGTCGCTTGAAACCCGTCATCCCGTAGCTGTCCACGCCTTCGGTAATGCGTGCCTTGACTCATCCATGCTTGTCGCCATTCTCCCCTTTCATTCTCCTCGAGAGACAAGCTTCTTTTGCTCAGCAAAACAGCCTTCCAA
>QIAR01000785.1 GCA_003225595.1 Acidobacteriota bacterium
ACAACTCAAGCCGGAGCGCTCCAGCCTTTGCCGCACGAATCTAGACGGATTAAACAACTTGAGTTGAATGCCGCGGTCCCGAGCCCATTGCCGCAGAAATACCAGCATACCCAGCCCGCCGCCCTCTAACTCTTCTACCCCGGTGCTAACCGGAGGGCCAACATGGATCCAAACACGATGTTTCTAGCGGCTGCAATCCGTGCCTCTGTCCAATTGGCAGCGGAACAGGACTCAAGCGTACCAATGTCGTAGAGGATGGATTTCAAAACTGCATTTAGAACGACATATAAGGACTTGCAACTAGCAGTCGATGAGATCCAAGGGACGGGGCACGAAACGTGACATCTCGGCGGTGCTGGTTATCTCATCAGCGAAGCGGGCCTATGGTCACTACCAAGGCTCTTCATGGGAACATCTATCTCCAAATGTGGGCAATGACCCAGTAGAGGACGGCAATGGCAACAATGGCCACCACCAACACGCTCACGTCTTTGCGGGTTCTCTCATCCACGCCCCTAACTCTACTCTTCCATAGGCAGGTTTATCGCGGTCGGTAGATAGGATACGGCGCCGGCCAGGGCAACGGCTCTTCAGAGATTGAGATTCGCAACCTTAAATTTCCAGCCGGTTCGATGACATCCCAAGTCGACAAATGTAGGCGCGTACCTCCATACGCGAGTAGAGTGCAGTCGCACAAGGCGGCGCACACCGGGCAGGGATGACGGCGCGAGGGCTCGTCTTCGATTGCAGTTCTGATTTCCCCGTGCTGTCGGCAGTACAAGACCACGTAATAGCAGCGGGTGAGGCCGTGGCTTTCGAGTTCCGGCGCCAGCGCAGTGCAGGCCATCGAGGGAAATTGATATTGGGGAAGCTACTTTGCGAATTTACGTGTGAGACGCCGCAAAAGTCAACCAAGGGTTCATGCCGAGTTATCCGCATGCTGTACTATGTTGCTCATGAGTTCAATGCTAGATGAATGGATGCTGCCAAAATCCTGTTGGAGGACCCTAAGTTTAGGGGATCTCAGAGACATCGAGAAACTTAATCCCGTGCAGCTCGAACCTGACGCCGCCAGGAAGCAGAATTCTCAAAACAATGTCATAGGCTTCGTGCAACGCCTCTTTGATTTCCTTCTCCTCCGGCGGCACGTTGCGCCAGTCCCACAGGGTAAAGCTGGCATTCAGCAGTGAGATTTCGCAGCCGTACTCCTGTCCAGAAGCGATGCCTTTTATGTGACGGTTGTCGATGCGAACGGATTTCGGCGAAAGCTCTTCGATCAAGCCTAAGCCGGAACCGCTGAAATCAGCGTCAAAGATGTGGTAGTGGATGCGACGTCTCTCCTGCTTCCATTTACTGAGAAGGTCGACAGCTTCGTGCAGAGCGATGTCCATCGCGCAAACCTCCTGGAAATTTCAGGAAGTTAGGAAGTTACTGTCCAATTCACTGTCCATTAACCTAAAAATGAGAGCAGTTCAGCAGAACTGAGAGCATACCCACAGAGACTAAGTGATTGAATATATACTCAGAGGCCACTGGATTGCCCGATTCCTAAACCGTTGGTCGGGTGTTCGAATCACCCCTCGGGTGTTCGAATCACCCCGGGGCTACCATAAGTTTCAATCACATCCAAGCCTTCCTCGTTGTGCTCTGCAGTTGCTGCTTGCGCGGGGGTTGCATTTTGTTGCTGGGGAATTATCGCATCCAACCCATCAACCCAGCCGATATTTGCGCTCGGAGCCAGATGGCCGTAAAGGTCGACCGTGACTTGGATCGAGCTGTGTCCAAGCTGGTCCCGCACATAGGGGAGGCTGGCGCCCGCCTGAATGAGCAGGGAAGCGTAGGTATGCCGCAAATCATGAATCCGAAAGTGTCGGAGTCCGGCTTTCCCGATGGCGGGAAGGAAATACCGAGCGTACACGTTCCCACCGTCCAGTGGGGTTCCAGCTTTGGAAGGGAACACCAGCTCATCGACAATCGAACTCCTACCCGCAAGATAAGCGTCCAACATGCACCTATCCCGCTGCTCGATCAGGACCGCACGCAATTGCCGGGACAGATCTACTCGGCGTTCCTTGCCGCTCTTGGGTTTACCAAACTGACCCTCGACCCAATTCCGCCGAACGTAGACGAAACGGTTCTTGTCGTTCCCATCCTCGCCAAATTGAATGTCTCCCCAGCGTAGCCCCAGGACCTCGCCGAGCCGCATTCCAGTTCGGGCGAGCGTCAGAAACAACGAGTACTGTTCCGGGCAAATTTCCAACGCGGCGGCTAAAAAGCGCTCTAGTTCCTCCCGCGTCAGCGGGCTTACTTCAAAGTGGTCCCCGTCGCGTGGAATGAACTTGCCGAGTTTGCCGGCCGGATTCGCGGATATGATGCCGTCTTCGATGGCACCGTTCAGGATGGTCCGGATAACGATAAGAACGTTTTTCAGGGTGTTGCGTGACAGCCCCTGTTCGGACAGATCCACGAACATAGCCTTGATTGCATCGCGGTTGATTCCGTCCAGGCGGACGGACTCGAAACGCGGTACCAAGTAAAGTTTGAGGATGCCGTTATAGCTGCGGATTGTTGACGGTTTGCAATGCAAGTTTGCGTGCTCGCGCATCCAGCGGGTTGCGTACTCGCCAAAAGCCAGGGCCTCGGGCTCCGCGGCAAAGAATCCAAAATCTCCGAGAGCCAAACGAGCCTGGAGCTTTTCCTTAACCTGCTCGGCGACGGCACGACTGGTCCCCACGCACTTGGCTTTGCGCTGGCCGTGGTAGTTCACAAAAACGTAAAACTTTTTACCCTTCTTCCTGATTTTCACGCCCATTTAGCGGGCCTCCGCAATGCCGTTCAGTACGTCATCAACCATGGCTGCGATATCAACCGAGTTTACAACCGAATGAGATTCTAACCATCTGTCGAATTTCGTTCGACTAATCAGGAGTTTCGCTCCGACGCGCACGGCGGGGAGGGGATTATCCGGCCGGTGAATCCACTCGCGCAAGGTTCTCTCGGACACCGAAGCATAGCGAGTCAGGGCGGAAAGGTCCATCCATTCCCGTTCGCCCGCTTCGATTTGGCTGGTCCGTCTCATGCTTTTCGTTCGCCCTGGCCTTAACGTGTGCTAGCGTTTTTTACCCTAAGTTCCGCGCGGATCTTCAGGTGAGGCGCCCAACAATGGGGTGGCTCAACCCAGCGCCCTGGTTGGCGCTCTCGCCTGGAGACTCAAAAGGCGCCAAGCCTGCCTCCTGAAGCACGGCCAGTGCCCGTCCTATTTCGGCGCTCGACTTATTACGGGTGAAGTGGTCCCTGATACCGGTACGCGTCATTCCGTCCGGTGCACGTCGTAACAAGTCGAGAGTCTCGTCCGCTGTGGGATCGCCCAGTTCGTCACCGAAAATGAAGCGTGCGGAATCGGCGCAATACTGCCAGCCCGCTAGGGCCGCCTCAAGGTGCTCCAGCCT
>QIAR01000177.1 GCA_003225595.1 Acidobacteriota bacterium
TGAGGCGTACCGGAGAGCGTTTGCGAAGAACAGGGAGCAGGACTCACCCATCTGGTATAAGGATTAGTGTTGAAATATCGCCTTATCACTCACGATTCCAGAATCGGCTCGTCACCTGGGCGTGTGATCGGCTATACGAAAGGAATCGAAACGAGACTCCAGGATTAGTAACTAGAAGTCTTAGGGCTGTATCTGAAGCGCCCGCGAGCGAAGACTTGCGGATTAAGAACACGGTGTACGGGCGCTTCAGATACAGCGACTTGAAGGAAGCCTCCCTTCGTGGCTATGGGTTTTGTATAGGGTTGGTCCGGTTCTGCAGGCTATCAGGATTACCATTGCGCACGGTGCAGCAGGGTTGCAGTGTGGGGTAACAGAGGGGAGAGGCGCGACGAGTGCCTACGAAAGTCTGGATTGAAGAGCAGTTTTGCATTGCTGAGAGATACGAGACATAGAGCCAGCGTGGGTGCCGAAGCACGAGGAAGAAGGGAGACTGGGGATGTGGATTCATGCTGCGCACTGGCCGGGATGAGGTGGAGATCTGAGGAGGAGTTGCGTCGCAGAGAGCCGCTCGACGACCTGCATGATTCCGCCACAGAGCGGACAGTTCCAGAGCGAGCCCGCGGAGAGGGCAGCCGGGGAGGGAGGGCGTGCTGGTGGTTGATCGGATGGCTGGAGAAGGCGGAAACAAAGTGGAAGCAGTTCCGCGCGCCGCCGGTTTGCGAGGAAACCGAAGTTGCGAATGCGCATGAAGCGGCACGGCAGGAGATGAAGCAGGAAGCGACGCAGGAACTCATCGACCGGCAGAGTCATGACCCGCTTGCGATTGTTGTGAGCGGAATCTCGCCATCGGAATCGAATGCAGCCGTCAGCGAGGGCAAGCAATCGGTGGTTGGAGATGGCGATGCGATGGGTGTAGGCGCCGAGATAGCGCAACACGTGTTCTGGGCCGCCGAAGGGCGGCTTGGAGTAGACGACCCAATCCTTGCGGAACAGTAATCTGAGCCATGATGCGAAGGCCCGCGGTTCGGCAAGTGGAGCGAGCTGGCCGTGGAACTCAAGCGTGCCGTTGCGGAAAGCAGTCTTGAGGGCAGCGACAAACTTACCGCGGAAGACACGGCTGAGTACCTTGACGGGAAGAAAAAAGGACGGGCGGGATGAGACCCAGCGAGCATGGTCCGGAGCGAGGCCACCAGCGGCGACCACGCAATGGATATGAGGATGATGCTGCAGTCGCTGATCCCAAGTATGGAGCACGCTGAAGAAGCCGATCTCTGCGCCCAGGTGGTGGGGATCGCGAGCGATCTCCAGCAGGGTTTCGGCACTGGCGTGAAACAGCAGCTTATAGATGAGTCGTTTGTTCTGCAGTGCGAGTGGAGCGAGTTCCCGCGGCAGTGTGAAGACTACGTGTACGTAGCGGGTGGGCAGCAGTTCCCGCTCCCGAGCCTGGAGCCAGCGCAGGCGGGCGTTGCCCTGGCACCGTGGACAATGCCGGTTACGGCACGAGTTATACGAGATGGCAGTATGTCCGCAGTCCGAGCACTGATCGCGATGTCCACCTAGCGCGGCGGTTCGGCAGCGCGTGATGGCCAACAACACCTTTTGGTGTTGTCCGGTGATCCACTTGCGACTTCGCTCGACGAAAGGCTGTCCCGCATAGCGAACGATGTCGGCCACCTCTAGAGGAGGCCGGCTCATGCGCTCGGTGTGTGCCCTCCTTCTCCACGGATCGTCAATGCATCCAGAGGGCTGCAAGTGGCGCTGAGATGACGACGGGAGAGATGCAGGTAGATCGTTGTTTCCTCCAGGTCACGATGCCCCAACAGCATCTGGATGGTGCGCAGGTCGGCACCAGCTTCCAGCATGTGGGTAGCGAAGCAGTGACGCAGGGTATGAGGATGAATGAGCTTGTCTTCCAGCCCGGCGCGTTGCGCAGCGCGCTGACAGGCTGTCCAAAGAACCTTAGTGCTGACCGGATAGTTCGCCGTGTGCCATCGGTTACCCGGAAACAACCAGTTCGTGGTTTTGCGTCGCAGCCCGCGCCAGTAGACGCGCAGTGCATCGAGCAGCTTCGGGCTGAGCATGACATCGCGGTCCTTGCGGCCCTTGCCTCCTCGGATATGTATGACCATTCGCTGGCTGTCGATATCGCTGATCTTCAGGTGCGCGACCTCTGCGCGCCGTGCGCCTGTGGCGTAGAGGGTCATCAGCAAGATGCGATGAAAGGGCAACTCCGCCGCGTCGATCAGACGTGCTACTTCTTCCGGACTGAGTATCTGCGGCAGGTGCAGAACTTTCTTCGGGTATGGCGTTTCGGCAACGCTCCAACCTCGTTTTAAGACCTGAACGTAAAAGAAGCGCAGAGCTGCTAGTCGCTGCGTTACGGTGTTCGGTGCCAACTTCCATCGAGTGAAGAGCAGGGCTTGATACTGGCGAATGTGCTCCGGACCGAGCTGATCGGGTGAACGACGGAAGTAGTCGCTGAAATGCTCCACCGTGCGAATGTAGGTGCGGATGGTTGACTCGGCGTAGTTGCGGCGCCTCAACTCCTCAAGCATGATCTGGCGTAGATGTGTCACAGAGATATCTCCTCCTCTGCGACACAACCTAGCTCAACTCACATGCTGCCCACCCGAGGCACGCGAATGCGTCCGCCGCGCCAGCGGGCTTCGTTCAAGTCGGCTTGTAGGAAGTTTCACCACATAGGTCCCGACAAACGCGCTTGTGACCATGTTGCTTCGGGATTGCCGACCGCTCGCAAGTTAACTGGGCGGCCCACCTGACCGCGTGGCCGGTTGCGTGAAGCTGGTTAATCTACAAGGCAAAGGGGATGTCGCAAGCGTACGGCCAATGTCTCTCAATCTCTGAAAACATCTGGTACCAGCGGAGAGATTCGAACTCTCAAACACCCGTTTCTAAGACAGGCTGCTATTCCAATTCGCACACGCTGGCACTCTTGGTGCACAGGGAAGGATTTGAACCTCCGCGTCCCACTCAGAGCGGAATATGGGTTGCCGTTGACGGCGGCGTAGCAGCCTCGTTGTTTTCACAGAACGGACAGAAGCCACTGTCCTTCCTGAATTTCTTGAACTGAAAGTCCAATGGCTGTACCCCCATCCCTTTCGGCCACAATCACCCGGCGGTCAGTGAAGATGTCCTTTCGCATTTGGGACATGTAGGCGCCCCACTCAGCAGTAGACTCGCAAGCACCCAGAATATCCAGCAGGATACGGCAGCGCAATTTTTCCACCGGAGATATCCAGGTAGGACAGGGCAAATTGCTCGCGCAAAGGTTTCCTTTCTTCGTCATCGCTGACCTTCCAGCGGGAGTCAGATAGCCAGGAGTCGAGTTGCGTGACTACGGCTACAACAGATTGTGATGCTGGTCACGGTAGTCCTTCGAGGTGCGGGACTGTAATTGGACTGTCGTAGGGTCCTAATTTACAAACGCATTGAACGTTTGAAACAGCGAGGTTAGTATGGACAAAGAAAAGATTGACCACACATTCTGTGCGAGACGGGAAAGCATGTACACCTCGGAGCTTGAGCGACTGTCGAGCGATCCGGCGCTCGCCAAACACCCCAACCCCAAGTTCCAAGCCAAGTTTCGTGATCCTGATGAACTGTACGAAGAAGAGCCGACCGACACCGGAGTTGTTTCGTCAGGACTATGCGCACAACCGTACCGGACTGGCTGGGAGTTGCGCAGGAGCCCGAAGGAGTAGCGACCCAACCCAACCCCGATTGGTTGTAAGGTGACTGCAATCATGGTCTCAGGGCAACTCTCGCGAGCTGCGAGGACAGGAGGATTGTTATGAGCGCTGGTATTATGCCCCCGCCCGGAATCAAAGCTCCGGGCGATTACATTGAAGAAGTAATGAACCAGGTAAAAGCGAAGAACCCCGCTGAACCCGAATTCCACCAGGCAGTCCAGGAAGTGTTCGAGTCTCTGCGCCTCGTGCTGACGAAGCATCCAGAATACAAGGCGGCCCGCATTCTGGAGCGCATCGTAGAACCCGAGCGCGTAGTCATGTTTCGCGTGCCCTGGTTCGACGATCAGGGAGACATTCAAGTGAATCGTGGGTTCCGCATCGAGATGAACAGCGCAATCGGACCGTACAAGGGCGGGCTGCGCTTCCATGCTTCGGTCAACCTCGGAATCCTGAAGTTCCTGGCATTCGAGCAGGTGTTCAAGAACTCGCTAACGACACTGCCGATGGGTGGTGGAAAGGGCGGATCGGACTTCGATCCGAAGGGCAAGAGCGACAACGAGGTCATGCGGTTCTGCCAAAGCTTCATGACCGAGCTGGCGCGGCACATCGGACCGGACACCGATGTCCCGGCAGGCGATATTGGGGTTGGCGGACGGGAGATCGGTTTTCTGTTTGGCCAATATAAACGCTTGCGCAACGAGTTTACGGGAGTACTGACCGGCAAGGGCCTGAACTGGGGCGGTTCGCTCATCCGGCCGGAAGCTACCGGGTACGGTTGCGTGTACTTCGCCGCCGAGATGCTGAAGACTCGCCAGGAGTCGCTAGAAGGCAAGCTCTGCCTGGTCTCGGGGAGCGGGAACGTTTCCCAGTACACAGTGGAGAAACTCCTCGATCTGGGAGGGAAGCCGATCACGCTGTCCGACTCGGAGGGCGTAATCTACGATCCAGACAGCATCGATCGCGAAAAGCTGGCTTGGGTCATGGAGCTCAAAAATGTGCGCCGTGGCCGCATCCGTCAATATACCGACAAGTTCAACAAGGCGATCTTCATGCCCACGGACATCAAGCTCGATCACAACCCGCTTTGGAACATCAAGGGTGACTGTGCCTTCCCAAGCGCCACGCAAAACGAGATCACCGCGAAGGATGCGGCAAACCTCATCACGAACGGTGTCAAGCTCGTCGCCGAGGGCGCGAACATGCCCAGCACGCTCGAGGCCGCCAGGATGTTCCTGGATGCCGGGATTCTGTATGGACCTGCCAAGGCCGCGAACGCGGGCGGCGTGGCTACGTCCGGCCTCGAGATGGCCCAGAACAGTGCGCGGCTGAGCTGGACCCGTGAAGAGGTGGATGATCGGCTGCACAAAATCATGATCGCGATCCACAAGAACTGTTACGAGACGGCGGAGACCTACGGGACTCCCGGCAATCTCGTGAACGGAGCAAACATCGCCGGCTTCCTAAAGGTGGCCAATGCCATGCTGGACCAGGGACTCGTCTGAGTCGCGGGCCTGGGTGGCGAGCGTTAGGCGGGGTGGACAAGGTCCACCCCGCGTGTTTTGGCCAGGACTTGCTCATGGGCGTGAGGCACGCACCGGACCCGATCGTCGACACGGAGAGACTCTTCGAGGGCTTCGAGGACCTGATGCCCTTCAGGGTGCAGGACATTCTACTGGTCTCCAGCCTCTACGACTCTTTCATCCTTCGCGAAGACGGCCGGCTCAACGAGCTGCTGATTGGTGAGTCTCTCGAACTCAATCAACAAATACCCGGGATAACCCACGTTTCGAGCGGAGCAGAGGCGCTCGCGCTGGCACGTTCCCAGCTCCGGTTCAACCTGATTGTCACGAACCTTGAAGTGGGGGACATGGATGCCGCCGAGCTGGCCCGCGAAGTCAAGAAAGCCGAGCTCGACGTGCCCGTTGTCGTGCTGGCCTACGACTACCGCGAGATCAAGAATTTCGTTGCCCGCAACCCGGTCACCGACATCGACCGCATCTTCCTCTGGCAGGGCAATGTCCGGATTCTGATCTCGATCGTTAAGTACGTCGAGGACGAACGCAATGTATTTCACGACACAAAGACCATGGGCGTGCCGGTCCTCCTGGTGGTGGAGGACGATATCCGCTACTACTCCTCGTTCCTGCCGGTGATCTACACCGAGCTGATCACTCAGTCCCGCAGCCTCATCAGCGAAGGAATTAATGTGGCGCACAAGCTGGTGCGGATGCGGGCCCGGCCCAAGATTCTGCTGTACTCCAATTATGAAGACGCCGCACGGCAAGTGATGAAGTACGGGGAATACCTGCTGGGCGTCGTGTCCGACGTGGAATTTCCGCGGGGAGGTGAACTGCTGCCGGATGCCGGTTTCCAGTTGGCGCGCATGGTTCGCGGTATGGTGCCGGATATTCCCATCGTGCTGCAGTCCAGCCGAACAGAATTCATGGAACGCGCGCAGACCGAGGGGTTCTCGTTTCTGCGGAAACACTCGCCCACACTGTTAGGAGACTTGCGGCAGTTTCTGGTCGAGCAGTTCGGCTTTGGGGACTTCGTGTTCCGTCTGCCGGATCATACCGAAGTCGCGCGGGCGAGCGACCTGAACGCACTGGAGACGCTGCTGCACGAAGTTCCCGCGGAGAGCATCGCATACCACGGCCAGAGGAACCACTTCTCGCACTGGTTGATGGCCAGGACCGAGTTTGCGCTGGCGCAGAAACTCAGGCCACGCAAAGTCTCCGACTTTGCCACTTACGACGACTTGCGGCGCGACTTGATCGAGTCCATTGCCGAGTATCGAAGCGAGCAGAGCCAGGTTCTCATCGGCGATTTCAACTCAGCAACGTTCAAGCCGACGGAAGCATTCTTCCTGCGGATTGGGGGCGGCTCCCTGGGTGGCAAGGCACGAGGCCTGGCTTTTGTGCGCCACCTGCTGCACACCCACCGGGTGGTCCGCCGCTTTGCTGGTGTCCAGGTTGCGGTGCCCCCGACCGTCGTGTTAGCGACCGATGCGTTCGACCAGTTCCTCCGCGAGAACAACCTGCTCGATTTCGCCATTCACAGCACCAATGACGCCGAGATTGAACGGCGCTTCTTGGCTGCATCACTCCCTTTGTCTGTCCGCGAAGACCTGCTTGCATTTCTGGCGGAAGTACGCTACCCCTTGGCGGTGCGTTCTTCCAGCTTGCTGGAGGACTCGCAGTATTTGCCTTTTACCGGTGTTTACGAAACCTTCATGCTGGCCAACCAGCACCCGGATCTCGACATGCGCCTGGAGCAACTCATGGAGGCGATCAAACGCGTCTACGCTTCCACCTTCAGTCGTCATGCCAAAGCATATGTGCGAGCCACGCCCTATCGGCTGGAAGAGGAGAAGATGGCAGTGATCCTCCAGCAGGTCGTGGGCGCCATCCACGGCCAGCGCTTTTACCCGGACTTCTCCGGCGTAGTGCGATCGCGCAATTTCTACCCAGTCCCGCCATTGAGCTTCGCAGACGGAATTGCGGCTGTTGCTCTGGGCCTGGGGCGGGAGGTCGTTGGTGGAGGGAAGTGCCTGACGTTTTGTCCGCGGTATCCCCAAAACATCGTGCAGTTCTCGTCCGCGGAAGACATCCTGGCGAACTCTCAATCTGAGTTCTGGGCCCTCGAACTGGACCACAAGGCACGCGATGAGGACCCGGTTGCCGATCTGCGGGAAGCGCGATTCGGGCTGGACACGGCGGAGAGGGACGGAACATTGCACAGCCTGGGCTCGACCTACTCCGATGACAATCATGCCGTCTATGACGGACTCGGCCGGCTCGGGATCCGCGTCGTGAGCTTCGCTCCGATTCTCAAGCACGAAGTCTTCCCGCTGGCCTCGATTCTCGAGCAACTTATGAGAATTGGGGAAGACGCACTCGGACGTCCGGTGGAAATCGAGTTCGCAGTGCGACTGACGCATCTTCCAGACCAAGCCGCCGATTTTGGATTTCTCCAGATACGTCCGCTGGCGCTTTCGCATGAAGGCGAGGAGTTCCGAATGGAAGATGTGGATCCGGCCCGGCTCATCTGTCAAAGTTCAAAGGTACTGGGGAACGGCCGTATCCAGGATTTGCGCGATGCCGTGGTAGTGGACTTTCAACGCTTTGAACGCGCCCGCAGCCAGGAGGTGGCCCAGGGGGTCACCTATTTCAACGCGAAGCTCAGCGAGAAAGGCACTCCGTATCTGCTGATTGGTGTGGGCCGGTGGGGATCGAATGACCGTTGGCTCGGAATTCCAGTGGCCTGGGACCAGATTTCAGGAGCCCGCGTAATCGTGGAGGCAGGATTCCGCGATTTTCGCGTGACACCATCGCAGGGGAGCCATTTTTTCCAGAACCTGACGGCATTTCAGATCGGCTATTTCACCGTCAATCCGGATGCGGGGGAGGGCTTCGTCGACTGGCAGTGGCTCAGTTCGCAGCCCGCCGTGGAGGAACAGGGCTGCGTCCGTCACCTCCATTTCGCAGCGCCTATCCCCGTCATCATGAACGGAAAGACCAGCCGAGGAATGATTTTCAGACCAGACGAGGTATAGCCTGCGGACACTAGTGTGGCGTCCCAGAAATACGTTCACATAGTCGTTCGGAGCTGAGCCGAAGCCATCACTAAAGGCAACGACAGCAACATGACGCTCAGGACGAGTTTGGAGAGAGCTTTCAACTCTGGACTCCCGCAAGCTGAACTGGCTTTATCCACTCGTTTTTTCCTCGACAATCTCGTAGGTCGTGTGAAAAGTTCCGGTCTTCTGCACCATGGTGCCGGCGGAGCAGTCCTTTTCCTCTGAGAGACGGATCGCCTGCTCGACCATAGGGGCGTCAATTTCGAAGCCAGTGACCACGTGGTGAATTCGTTCTGCGCAGAACACTTGCGGTGGATGCTCGGCTTGATCGGCATAAACCCGCACTTCGTAGCCCGTAAATTTTCCGGTGGTACTTCTGGCGAAAAATGGTGATGACGTCAAACGCGGTACAACCGGCCAGCCCGACCGCCAGTAGTTCGATCGGCTTGGGACCGGTGCCTCCAGCGGCATCGTCTTCTTCCGCGTCCTCACGTTGCTGGCAGACCCTCATTGCTGAACGAGAAGACTGTCTCCTGCGAAAGCCTCAGCGCCTTTTCCGTTGACTCCGGTTCGCCGGACTTCAGCGGTTCAATCGCCTGTTCGATCTCACTTCGCACGTCGTTAACATAACACGCAGTGTTGCACGCGAACTCGCCTTAGGTCACCAGCGATCGAGCGAAAACTTATCCTGTTATCATTGGGTGGTTTTAGGATCAATTACTTTGGCGAAGAAAACAGACAAGGACTCAGACGCGCTCCAGGTTCATAACTTAAAAATAATCCCTTAGTGAGGTGTACGCACGATCCTCAGGTGATCTGAGTCGAATGCAGGGCTCAGAATTTCCGTAGCGATGCCGGAAGCCAGAACGCCAGTGAGTACGAGCCCGGGCCGGTTAAGAGGAACGCTACTGCCAGTAACAACTGTGTGAGTGCATATTCCGCACCGCCTTTGCCGATATCGAACCCATTGGGAAGGTGCACCAGAAAGATAGCTCCAAGCATCACAACGGCAATACAACCCGCTCCGAGTCGAAACAGAACGCCACTCAGCACGGCCAGACCTCCAGCAAACTGTGCCACCCCGATCAGATATCCCATGACAACTGGCCAGTGATGAGATGCAGCAAACTGCTGAGGGCCCGGGCCTCCAAAGCTCCCGAAGAGGATGGCGCTCCCATGATAGAGAAACGCCATGGTGCTAGCTATGCGAAGAAGTAATAGCGCCGTACTGATCCTCGCGGGTAATCTATTGCTCTTCTCCATGCCTCGTTCGATGCCGGAGAGAGGACCATGGACTCAAGCCCGCCTCGCCCTGTTTTTAGCGGGTCCACGAACGCTTTCCGAATTTCCCCTGCCCGATTGGATAGGAGCTTATTTGATATCGCCGGGTCTTCATGAAAGGGTTCCGAGTCGAGGTGCCAGCAATAGATTCGTTCGGTTATTTTGGGCTTAGGCACGTTTAAAAGCCAGTCTGGTGGAGATGAGATGAGCACTGCCATAAGTGGGATCCACATTTAAGAAACACCGAAACTGCCGCAAACAACCGGACTGGAATAACCCTCCTGTTCGGGGCGCTGGTCGTTGTATCTACCGTCGCGAGGGTCTTGCAGGTGTATCCCGGCAGAGTGCCAATGCAGCAATCGCTGCATCACTTCCAGAACAGATCTGTTTGGGTTGCCGAGATGCTCACGTGAAACTGTCTGCCCCGCTTTGGTCCACTCAGGTGCGATCTGTTTCGTATACTGTTTCGGCCATCCTCACGAGGCGTATATGGAATTCTTGCGATTCGCAGCATGTCTGTTAGTCGCCGTCACACTTATGGCCCAAAAGTCCACAAGCAAGTCCACCGCAAAAACAAGCTCGGATCCGGTATTCGCGAAGCTCAGCGAACAGTTCATTCACCAAACCCTGGCGCTTTCGCCTTCCACCGCTTCTCAGGCCGGTTACCACAAGCACGTAGATCCAAAGACCGGCCACACTATCGAGCTCGATGCCGTGTTGGATGACGTGAGCCCGGCCGCTATGGCCGAGCAGCGCAAGCTATACGCGCAATGGCGGGAGCGCTTCCGCACGGAGACCCCGCTCCAGTCTCTCGGGGTGGAGGATGCCTCTGACTGGCGATTAATCGACGACCAGATCGCACGGAACTTGCTCGAGTTCGACCGCATCCAGAGTTACAAACACAACCCGACGCTATATGTGGAACTGCTGGGCGGAGCCCTCTTCCAGCCATTGACGGATGAGTACGCGGCAAAAGATGTGCGGCTGGGGCATATTCTCTCGCGTATCTCGCAGATCCCGCGTTTCCTTGAGCAGACCCGACAGGAACTGGCGGACTCCGATCCTATCTACGTGAAAGTGGCGGTGGAGGAGAACGGAGGCAACGTGGAGCTGATTCAGGACACCATTGCCAGAGAAATCCCGGCAGAGAGCAAATTGAAGGCCGAGTTCGACAAGGTGGCTCCCACCGCAGTCGAGGCGCTGAAGAGCTTCTCGCGCTGGCTGCAAAACGATCTTGTAAACCGCAAAACGACCCGCACCTGGAGGTTGGGCAAAGAGTTCTATGCGGAAAAGTTCCGGCTGGTCATGGAGACGCCGGTCACGCCCGAGCAGGTGCTGGCCGACGCTGAACGCGACCTGCAGTCGACTCGTGCCGAGATGCTGCGGATCGCGTTACCCCTGCACAAGCAGCTGTATGCCGAGCATGGCGACCACTCCGACTTAAGCACTCAAGACCGGGAGAACAAGATCATCGGCGAAGTTCTGCAGAAGATTTCGGATGACCACCCCAGGCGCGACCAGTTACTCGACGCCGTCAAGGACCACCTGGCGGGCATCCAGCAGTTCATTATCCAAAAGAAGATCGTCTCCCTTAAAGCACGCGACAACCTGAAGGTGATCCCCACGCCGTCGTTCATGCGCGGAAGTTTTTCCGTTGCCGGATTTCATTCCGCGCCGCCCCTGGACCCGAACGCGGAAGCGCAGTACTGGGTGACCCCGATCGATGCGCAGACGCCAGAGGAGAAGGCGGAATCCAAGTTGCGCGAGTACAACAACTGGGTGCTGAAGTGGCTCACGATACACGAGGCACTGCCCGGACATTACGTACAGGCCGAGCATGCCAACGATGTGCAGCCCATCAGCCGCAGGCTCACTCGTGCCCTGTTTGCCAACGGACCCTACGTAGAAGGATGGGCCGAGTACGTAGCGCAAGTGATGCGGGAGCAGGGCTTCGCCAACAGTAACCCGCGGTATCGGCTCAGCTATCTCAAGGTGTGGCTGCGCGCGATGGCTAATGCCATCCTCGACGTCCGCATGCATACTATGAACATGAGCGATGCGGATGCCATGGCCCTGATGATGAAGGATACCTTTCAGACCCAGGCTGAAGCCGAGGCCAAACTGCAGCGCGCGAAGCTGAGCTCAACACAATTGCCGACATACTATGTCGGTGTCCGCGAATGGTGGCGTCTGCGCAAGCAGTACGAGGCAGCCAAAGGAAAAGACTTTACCCTCGCGGAGTTTCATGATCGCGCACTGGATCAGGGCGCGCTGCCCATCATGCTGCTGCGGAAGATCCTGCTGCCGCAAACCAGATAGCGGCGGGTCACCGATCACGATAGCAGAGGTGAGGCGCTGAAAATTGCCTACTCCCCATGTAGCCAAGGCGCCGAGGTTTTTTGTCCACTTTCCGACCTTCAGTCCAATCAAGTTGGAGCCCAGCCCGATCCAGATCAACGCGAGTGTCGCGGCAAGAAGGTTGAAACGATTCTGCCCATGTGCGCGTAGGTGGGTCCGAGCAGTGAGAAGCTTGTCTTCATGCACAGCAAAATATCTCGTACCATCCCCGTTCGATTGACCTTTGCTCGACACCTCACTAACATTCCCGCCAATGGCCACGCCCTCCCAACCCGTGGGGCAGACGGTTTCCCATTACCGCATACTCCGCAAGATCGGGGGCGGGGGCATGGGTGTGGTGTATGAGGCAGAAGACCTCAAGTTGGGCCGTCATGTCGCTCTGAAGTTTCTTCCTGACGAACTCGCCCACGACCCGCAGGCGCTGGAGCGTTTTCGGCGGGAAGCGCGTTCCGCCTCCGCCCTGAACCACCCGAACATTTGCACGATCTACGAAATCGACGAATTTGAAGGACGAGCCTTCATCGGCATGGAACTGTTGGAGGGGCAGACGCTCCAGCACCTGATCCTCGGCAAGCCGCTGGAAATTGAAACCGTGCTGGATTTGGGCATTCAGATCGCGGATGCTCTGGACGCCGCCCATTCGAAGGGAATCATCCATCGCGACATCAAAGCAGCGAACATTTTCGTGACCTCTCGCGGACAAGCGAAGATTCTTGATTTCGGGCTTGCCAAAGTCACACTGAACCGCGAAGCGACACTCCCATCGGCGCTGCCTACGATTGACTCACAGGAGCACCTAACCAGCCCCGGCTCTGCACTCGGTACGGTCGCCTATATGTCGCCTGAGCAGGTAAGGGGAAAGGAACTGGACACCCGAACGGACCTGTTCTCGTTCGGGGCTGTGCTGTATGAGATGTGCACTGGAAAACTTCCATTTCGAGGAGACACGTCGGGAGTGATCTTCGAGGCGATCCTCAATCGAGCGCCACCCCCGGCAGTGAGGTTGAACCCCGAAGTTCCACCGGGCTTGGATCAGATCATCAACAAGGCTCTGGAGAAGGACCCTGCTGTTCGCTGCCAGTCTGCTGCCGAGCTAAGGGCCGACCTGAAGCGGCTGAAAAGGGATACCGAATCCCACGGGATGACAGCTTCATATTCCGCAAGTCCGCCGAAACGTGCATCGATTGCCGTTCTGCCCTTGGTGAACATGAGTCCAGATCCAGAGAATGAATACTTCGGTGACGGCCTTACGGAAGAGCTGATAAATGCCCTGACCCGCATTACGGGGCTGCAAGTTGTGGCCCGTACTTCGGCCTTTCGCTTTCGCGGCCGGGATCTCGACATCCGCGAAGTCGGCAAGCAGCTCAACGTCAGCCACGTACTGGAGGGCAGCGTACGCAAGTCCGCCAACCGGATCCGGGTTACCGCACAGCTAATTAATGTTGCCGACGGCTACCACCTGTGGTCCGATCGCTACGATCGGGAAATCAAGGACATCTTTGCGCTTCAGGACGAGATTGCCGAGCAGATCGTGGCGCGGCTGAAACTACAGCTTGTGCCTCAACAGGCTGCTGGTTTTCCGCTGGTGCGGCCGCAAACCAGCAACCTGGAAGCTTACAACTTGTACCTGAAGGGCCGGTACTTCTGGAACAAGCGAACCAACGCGGACCTGCAGCGTGCGGTCGAATGCTTCCAGGAAGCCATTGTGGCAGATGCGCGTTTCGCCGCCGCACATGCCGGACTTGCCGATGCATACGCCACCTTGGGCATCTACGGATCCAGTGCTCCTAGCCAGGTGTTCCCGGTAGCGCGCGAGGCTGCGCTCCGAGCGCTCGAGATTGACCCACGCATGGCGGAAGCTCTGACTTCACTGGCGTGTGTGCGCGCTGTATTTGATTGGGATTGGCCGCAAGCCGAAACCGACTTCCTCAGAGCCATCGAGCTTCATCACGGCTACGTCACCGCTCATCATTGGTACGCTATTAATTGTCTTGTCCCCCAGGGACGCTTCGCCGAGGCCGAGTCGGAGCTTTTGCTTGCCCGGGAACTGGATCCACTTTCCCTCGTGGTATCTACGACCCTCGGCTTGCGACTTTACTTGGAACGCCACTACGACCAGGCGGTCCTCGAATTTCGGAAAGTTCTCACGTTGGACGAGAATTTCGTCATGGCTCATTACTTCCTGGGACAGACTTACGAGCAACAAGGCAAGCAGGTCGAGGCCGTTGCATCTCTGGAGCGGGCAGTGACTCTGACTAGTCGCGGCCCGGAGGAGCTGGCCGTCCTCGGGCACGCTCATGCGGTCTCTGGCAGAGTGGCTGAGGCGAGAAAGATTCTGGAAGAGCTCTCTCAGGCATCCGTCCGGAGCTATGTCTCTCCCGTGCTGATGGCCCAGCTTCTGCTTGGACTGGGAGAGACTGAGCATGCCCTTACATGGCTCGAAAAAGCCTATCAACTGCGGGCGGTTGACCTGATGTGGCTTAGGGTACGTCCTGTCTTTGAAGTTCTGCACTCCAACCCAAGATTCCAGGAGCTTTGTCGAAAGATCAGATTGCCCGAGTAGTCCTTTACGTTCCTCTCACAGCTTTCCGGTTACACCATCTTCCGGAAGGCAAGCGAGCAGCAGTGGCGTCACGATGACGCTCGCGTCGAATAAGCCCTCAATAACGCTCCTGCGGCGTGTGGAATACGCCAGGAACGCCTGCCCCCAATCGGGTGAGAATTCCCTGATGCATTCCGCCAGGACGGCACAGTCTTCCAACGCCAGATTGGCTCCGAGCCCAGAAAAGGGATACATGGTGTGGCAAGCATCTCCCAGCAGAACCGCCCTGGTGGAGTGCCAGGGCCAGCAGCGTACGGCCACGAGAGGGTTGACCGAATGCTCCAGGAATTCCGCGGAAAGCCTGGGAACCAGAGAAATCAAGTCAGGAAAGTTTTCCGCGAAAAAGCGTGCCACGTCAGCATCACGAGCCAGTGAGTCGAAACTGTTCGCGCCCGAAAGAGGCAGGAACAGATTGCCGTTGAACGAGCCGCCGAAGTTGGGCAGGGCGCTCATGATGAACCCGGCCCGGGGCCATATGTGGAGCGCGTGTTTCTCCATTAAGAAGCCACCGTCCGGGCCGGGGGGAATGTGCAATTCCTTGTATCCGTACTCTAGGCGTGGCTGATGCAGAGTGAACATCGGCAGCTGCGCCATCCTTTGTCGTATGGCGGAAAACGTACCATCGGCCCCAATAACAACGTCTCCGGAAATCGTCATCTGCCGGCCTTGCGGGTCGAGAACGGTTAAGATACCAGTCTCGAGATCGCAGTCGGCGACTCTGTGCTCGAAGAGGACCTCTACCCCATGCAGGTTGTCTGCCGCCTGCACGAGCAGGGCATTCAGTGCCGCGCGGGGCATGGAGTTGCCCCCCTCTTCAGGAGTAAGCAACGACGGCATTCCTCCCGCTTGCTTCCCGTAAGCCTGGAACCTGAGGTCGCCCGAGCGGGAATGCATCATTCGCCCCTTGAGTGGTAGCGCGACCTCGCGAATATGACCGGAGAGCCCTGCTTCGTCCAGCAACCTGATGCTCCCCTTGGAGATGACCAGATTCAGGGCTCGAGCGGAATTACTTCGCGCCCGCCGCGGGTCGCTCCGCTTCTCGTAGATATGTACCGAGTACCCTGCGCGGGCCAGATAAATCGCCACCAGCGATCCGGCCAGCCCTGCGCCTACGACGTTGATCCGATGAGCGCTCAAGCGCGGAAGAATGTGTAAACCAGGCTGTAGCGTTCCCCTCGCTCTACGCGGCTGATGGAGTGCAAGGAACGCGGCGATATTTCAAATGCCACCGCCCGCCGGTGAATCGGCGGGACACGCCGTGACGGTGGGACTGCTGGATCGTCTTCGTCGTGGAGCAGGAGCACGCCTCCGTTTTGCGCTGTCCAGCCTCGATTCAGGTGGATGATGAGGCGATGGGTCTGCATGGCGTCATAGTCGGTGTGAATACCCACGGACTGGCCTGGAATTAGCTTATGGGCAATCATGTCAACGTAAGGACGCAAAGCGACTCGGAAGATTTGTTGCACGCGGGCCGCCATCTGCGCCAACAACACGTCGTCGCTCAGAATGTTAAGTAGCGGATAAAGCCTGGCAGTACGCGGGTTCACATCGTAATAACGGGCGAAATCCAGAACTTCGTAGGATGTCCACGAAGCCTCTGATTCGAGCCAGCGGAGCAGAGATGCCGCAACCCGTTCGTCCAGGAAGCCATCGATTCTGAGATGCGGAAACGGCGCCGGCTGAAGCTGCACCGGTGGAAAGTTGAAAATTTCAATTTCCGGCGGGTGAACGTGCGTCATGTCGCATCCCAAAGAAACTCAAGCTCAAGCGGCGTGGGAAAGAGATGGAGCCTGAACTTGAGAGCGTCCCTGATGAAGCAGATAGATATACAGTAGATCAAACATAAAGATCGAGACATAAAGGAAATTCATGAATCCGTGGTAGCCTGGCGTCCCCCAGGATTCGATGAAGCTTCCCAGCGAAAGCACTCCTGTTCCCAGCATCTTGGCCCAGGCGGCTCCGTACGAGAGGCCCCGCAAATCCGGCCTGTGAAAATAGAAGAAAACGAACAGAACACTCATCACAAGATTGATCATGTAGGCGTCTTCGAAGCCGGCTCTGTCGTGAAAGGCGTGATGGAAAGTCACTTGGCCAACGAAGCACAGAACCATCGTTCCGACAACCGCAGGATAGAAGTATTTTTGCATTTGCGGGATGGTCTGTAGCGGCTTGCCGTAGCGAAAAAGCTGATACACGATGAAGCTGTCCGCAACCAGCCAACTCACGTTGAGCCAATGCTTGAGAGGTGTCGGCGAGGGCTCCAGCAGTGTATAGATCAGCTCCCAGGTGAAGTTCAGGCATATGGCCAGCACGGGTATGCCAAAAGCCTTTTGCTTGAACCCCACCCGGATGGTTAGCACGTAAGCGAGTATCCAGAGCAGATCACCACTGAGGCCCACAGCCAACCAAAACGACGGCTGATCGAGCAACTGCTCCCCAAGATGTGGATGCATCCACCAGTCTCCTTATCCCTCGCCTGTGGCGAAGCGGAAAGGCCCCTGCATGGAACCTTCAGCAGATCTGCTTGCCTTGTGCACGCTGAAATGTCTGGGCGACACTTTGGATCGAGTTGTAGTCCAGTTTTTTCAGTGCTGCCAAATGGGCCGGGGTTGGCTGGAAGCCGTGACTCTTGAGCGCTTTTTCCGGATCACTCTTAAGCTGGTTCCAGAATCCAGGCTCGTGCAGAACCTTATGTACCAGGTCTTCAAAGGTCATATTTGCTCCTCCGTCGAGAATCTCCTTCGAACCATTCAAGTACTGCCGCGAGTTCTTTGAGACTCCCAAGCCCCTTGGAAATCTCTGTAACTTCCGCTTGCACTATTCCCTCCCGCTTCTCGAGGTATTCGACAAGTGCCGGGCAGCGGAGCTTATGCGCTAGCCGTCGCACTTCCAGCATCTGATCTCGCAGACACCGTACGCCCCAGGAGAAACCTTCCCGCATCATCCATGCTTCCACAGATTCGTTGCCGCTTTTTCGGCGGACTGCTTCCGAAAGCAGGTACGTGCAGCCCTTACGCTCGAGGTCATCGTACCAGTCAAAGAGGTCATCCAGCATTTGCGTCCAGCAAGCTAGCGCATCGCAAAACTGCAGCCAAAGCGGCAGGACGTCCGGCCGCCTATACCGGCAGGCGACAGCGGACAACGGAATCTTTGCCGCGGCGAACTTGCCCGCCGAAATCTCCGCGAAATCCTGGAACCGCATACTGTCCAGAGCCGCTTCTTTCGCCACTGACTCGCTACAAGCTAACCAGAACCGGGTAAACAGGCGCCAGAAAGGATGGTATGGACCAAAGTATCGCTGGTACACACCGCAGAACTCGGTGTGAAAGAAAGTGGCGGCCGGCAGAAGTTCTCTTTCCACAGTTGCATGACCATCCATCAAATTGTCCAGCAGCCTGATGTAGTAATAACCATTGGCAGTGGAATACACCAGACCGGCATGAAAGGCGGTGTCGCGTTCGTCGCAAATAGTGCCGGCCAGCCAACTGGGTAATTGCAACATGGGGAACATCTGTGGGTGGGCAAAGTAACGTGCGGCCTGGCCGTTCGGAGAGATGTCGTCCATCCAGCGAGAGACTCGAGCCGCAAGGGCGGGAAGCCTGTCACGCAGACCGGCTCTGAGCTCTTCGATTGCCGCGGCGATTTGTCCCTGAGGCGGGGGAACGCGCTCGATGTGCGCGCCTGACGAAATGACTAATTCTTCGAGCATCTAGTGGCGACTAGGGGAGTGGCACCGCCGTAGGCTCGCGGATACTACCAATTGCTGACCGCGCCGTCAAGGCACTCGGTAACAATGCATCAGACCCTGGAATCTGGCTCGATTTGCTCCACTCGAGCTAGATCGTAGGCTGCGGCCAAGCCACGGAAAATCTCTGCGGCCTGGATCAGATGCTGATGGCGGACAGAATCATGCCTGGGAAGATGCCGGCCAATTTGGTCATGCGAGAGACCCTCAGCATGCCGCATGCCCAGTTTTTCTGATGCCGCCAAGCTCTTACGCCACATCATCTGAGCTCGTCGTCGATTGCCCTTAAGCCACTCAAGTTGACCCATACAGAGTTCGCTTGCCGGCTTTCCGATGGGAAACACGCGCGAGTAACCACGGAGTGTTTTGCATGCCTTGTGGGCGGCACTCGCCACATCGATCTGGCCGGCTCCAGAAGCCCCCGCTAAGCCCCGCCCCGCCTCCCATAGTCCCAGGTAAGTCTGCGCGATCGCCCAAAGTTCAGCCAAAAAATCGAACGCATTATTCGATTGGTGAGTCAACGCCGCAGACGCGATATCGGCCGCTTCGCGAGCCTGGCTGAGCTCGCCCCGGCGCAGATGGAGGACGCCGTAGAGCGCCTGGACATATTCCTTACGGTGTGTGCCGCCTGCGCCCGCTAGAACCGCCCGCAGAGAGTACAAATTTGCCAGGCAATCCAGTACTTCGTCCAGTCGATTGAGCGCGAGCAGGCCATATGCCCGCATGCGGGCCGCTTCTGCCAATAGGCGCAGATCGCGGCGCTGCTCGGCCGACACTCGTGCCTGCTCTGCCCAATTCAAGCTGTCCACAAAATTTCCCTGAAAGTAACGCATCTCCGCCATGGTGATACGGCCGTCATCGCCGCGCCGGCGATCGCCCAGACGATCGTTGATGGAGATCGATTGGCAAAGCGCCTTCTCCGCCTTCTGCCACTCTCCAACCCCAGCCCAGTACAGCCCTTTGGCAATTCCTACCCAGGCGTGGGCCGCAGCATCGTCAACCTGCTCGGCGACTTCCGTGGCACGCCGGCAGTATGCCTGTGCGCTCTTGTGAAGAGAGAGAAAACCTAGCAAAGCGCCTGTGGAGGAATAACACCGCGCCAGCTCCGGTGATAGCCCGGCTTCCTCCGCCAAGTTCAAAGAGCGAAAGACCGCGTATAGACAGTGCGCAGGCTTATCTACTAGATAGTAGATCTCCGTCAGAGCTTCATAGGCGCGAGCGAACTCCAGGAACTCCTCGCGTCGTGCGCTCCTCCTCCCCGTGTAGTGCCTGGGCCAGGTGCGGTGCAAGGCTTGCTTCCCCATCTCGCGGAACAGCGCGCCCGCGGCGCTCAGGGTCGAGCGCGGAACTCTCCTGCGCCGCAGCGACAACCCCTGCTCAAGATGTTGCCTTCCCTCGGCATACCTTGTGGTGTTTGTATAAGCCTTTCCTAACCGCATTTCCCACTGTGCCCGGCGCAAGTGAGTAGAACCGGGGGCTCCGGCGGAGCGGTGTTCCCCATCCCATTCCAGCGCCTGCGTGAAGAACTGCACGGCTTCTTGATTCGCGAAATTGTGCAAGGCAAGCTCGCCCGCCGCTGCCGAGTATTCGATCGCCTTGGGCAGGACTTCGGCCCGCCGCCAGTGATGTGCCAGCAATGGATAATGGGGCGGCAGATCACCGCTGCGCTCGTACCACTCAGCCACGGCGCGGTGCAGTTCGCGGCGATGCGCATAGGGCACCGAGTTGTAAACGACGTCCTGAATCAGGGAGTGCTTGAAAGTGTAGGTCCCTTCTGCTTGACGGCCACGGTGGGTGATGCCCAGTCTCTCCAGCTCACGCAGAAAGTCAGGAAGATGTTCTCGGTCGGCTTCCAGCGGATAGATGTCCCGCAGAGTGGAGACAGAAAAAGCGCGCCCGATCACGCTGCCCACCTTGAGCGCGAGTTGCTGTGGCTGAGGCAAGCGGTCTATGCGGCTGGTGATAACCCCTTGCACCGTGCGGGGGAAATCCAGAGCGCGGAAATGCTCTTTCGGATCGCGCGATGAACTAAAGACTGCGGGGCTAAGCCTGCAGGATCCGTCTACTACCTGGATCAATCCGGCATCACGAAGGGCAAAGGCCACTTCCTCGCTAAACAGCGGCTGTCCTGCCGCCCGTTCTTGAATGAACTGTCCGATTTCACGCGGAAGACTCTGGACGCCAAGCCGACGGCATACCAGCGACAGAGTGTCCTCCGGCGGCAACGCATCAAGGATAAGGTGCCGTGAGCCCGGCAGCCCGAACAGTGCTTGATATTCTTCGGCTATTGGCTCAGCGAGTGGCCGTGTCGCCACAATCAGCAGTAACGGGCGCAGGGACTGGCTACTCAGAGTCGCGAGCTTCCAGGATGCAGAGTCGAGCCAGTGAGCGTCTTCCACGACCAAAGCCCGAGGACGATTTCCATCCGCCTGCAGCAAACCTAGCAGCAATTTACGCGTACTTTCGGCCCGGCCCTCTTCGCCCATCTGCGCGGTCAACTCGTTGTCTGGAAAGTCCAGCGAAAGAATCGTATTCAGTAGCGGAGCCAAAAGGCTCGCCTCGGGATCGGCGTGCAGTTGTCGGAGAACGTGTTGCCGGCGGCCTTCCGCGGTTTCAGGGGCCGAGTCGACGCCCAGCAGCTCGCGAAAGACAGCTCGCCATCCATAATAAGGAGTGGATTTTTCGATAGCGTCCCCGGCCACTGCCAGACAACGCACGTTTCGCCGCCCTGCCTCGTGGAGGAGATGCTCAACCAGGCGTGACTTGCCGATCCCGGCCTCACCTTCGATCACCACCGCGCTCGATTCTCCTCTCAGCAATGCCTCCAGTGCGTCGCTAAGAGCGGCCCGCTCCGCATTTCGCCCCACCATTTCGTCCGTCTCCGCCTGGGCGGCAGCCTGGTCGCCAATGTTCGGCGGCACCGCACTCGAGCCTCGCGTCTTCCACCTCGGACGATGAACTTCAACCGCCATCGATCTGCCTTTCACCGACAGGGCAGGCAGGCCCTCAAAATCCAGCAACCGGGATGCGCGCGCAGCCAGGGAAGTGGCACGGTCGCAGAGAACTTGATGGTCCGCCACTTGCATGAGCCGTGCCGCGAGGTTCATCGCCGGCCCGACCAGGGTGTATTGGCGCCGCTCATTACTGCCGTACACGCCGCAAAACACCTGGCCGGTGGTCACTCCAACCGAGACTGGGCACGCCAGTTGGCCCAGTTCCTTGTGAAGGGTTAGCGCAGCTTCGGCCCCACGTATCGCGTCGTTCTCATGGGCCAGCGGCGGCAGGCCGAACGCGCTCACCATCGTGATGCCCTTCTCATCCATCAGGAATTGATAGATGGTTCCTTCGTAGCGGAAGACGATATCCTGCATAGTTGCGGCCGCGGGCTGCAATTGCGTCAGCAAATCCCGCTGTTCAAGGTCTATTCCTGCCAGATTTATGAAGATCACGGTAACGGTGCGGAACTCGGCCAGCCACGCTCCTTGACCTGCCTGAAGGCGATCCCAAACGATCTGCGGGATACTGTCCCGCGCGACGATGGCCAGAGCTCTGGGTGAATCGTGGTCATGGAGCTGAGGCGCGACTGTGCTCACGACAGCATCGAGCCTGACACTTCCCGACAGAAGCTTTACTCCCTGACAATCTTGCTGGACGGTCCGCCACGCGTCGGGTGTGAATACAACATCGCCAGAAGCAGCTTCCTGATTGGCCTGTCCCGCGCGGAGGATCGGTTTTCCCACCACCAGAAACCGCCACCTTTCTTCCCGGCCGCCTCCGTTGATGGCAGAGAGCCATCCCGCTCCCACGCCTGCCCGCTGACGCAGGATGACCCCACCAGCCAGTTCGCGGCCGCGCAGAGTCTTCTGCACCGACAGTGCCGCTTGTGCGGACAGGCAGGCTGCCCTCCCGAGTTCTTCTGGTGACGGTGAGGCCCACACCGCGAGAACAGAATCTCCCGCATAGCTAAGGACATCGCCCCCATAGCTCATGATGATTTCCGTCATGGGGCCAAAGTGGGCGTTCAGAACACCGGACAGTTGTTCGGCACCCTCCGCCCCACCCAAGGCGAACTTTTCCGTCAGCTCCGTAAATCCCGCGATGTCAAAAAGGAGAATCACGCCAGGGAAGCGCCGTTGCCATGGAAGCTTTTGTGCTTCCGGTATGGCCAGCGTTTCTACCTGCATTCGGCAAAGATAACTAAAGACAGAGTGTTCGGCGGGCGCTGAAGAATTTTGAGCCATTGGTGTGGCGCGTATTCCCGGGTCGCCAGAGCGTGAGACAGGAAAAATCGACCTGGGAAGGCAATGTCCGTGGGAAATCATAGCGCATACGTCCACCGGGCATAAAGACGTGAGCCCCTGCTTGCATGCCTAGCTGTTCGAAGAGGCGTCGTGAACTCAAACCCCTGCGCCATCTCCATGTCGCTCGGACAGGTCTGCATGATGCAGAACGAGGATGTTGGGAGGCCGCCCCTGCGATCTTTCGCCGATACAACGGGAAATGATTGCCGTGGTGGTATCCGGTCTCAATTGAAGACCTGGGTGGTGAAGCGTCCCGTGCAGCGCACCGACATTCCCGCGCCCGGCGAGAACATCCTGGCCGCGCTCAAGCTGGGCGTCCACCTCATGCGTCAGGGCGATTACATCACCGAGTACGAGGTGAAGCTGGCCACCAAAATCGCCCAGGTCCTCTGTGGTGGGAACGTGACCGCGGGCACGCCGATCAGCGAGCAGTACGTGCTCGACCTGGAGCGCGAGGGGTTCAAATCGCTGTGTGGAGAGAAGAAGACGCAGGAGCGGATTCAGTACACGCTGAAGACGGGGAAGACGCTAAGGAATTGAAGATTGACGAT
>QIAR01000073.1 GCA_003225595.1 Acidobacteriota bacterium
TGGAAGCGGTTAAAGACGCGCTCCACGAGATCGGTGTCGAGGGTATGACCGTGCTTGAAGCCAGAGGCCACGGCCGGCAGAAAGGCCACACCGAGTTCTATCGAGGACGGGAATACACGGTTGACCTGATTCCCAAGATCAAGCTCGAAATGGTTCTGCCGGACGAGATGGTCGAGAGAGCAGTACAGGCTATCGTGGCGGCGGCTCGCACCGGTCAGATCGGTGACGGAAAGATCTTCCTCTCGCGAATCGACGAATCCATCCGCATTCGCAACGATGAGCGTGGCGAAGGCGCTCTGTAAATGCTGGAGTAAGCATGGTACCGAGGTTTTTGCCTTTTGTAGTCCTTTTGGCACTAGCATTCTTCTTCGATTCGGAGCATTCTTCTCCTAATCTCACATTTTTCTCTTGGAGGTCGATGTGTTTAGACGTAGAGGTTTGTCGTTGCTCTTGGCAATTTGTTTCTTTGGCGTGATCGGGGTGTTGCATGCCGAAAACCGCGTTCTAGCCGAGGTACGGTTTGTTGCACACAGCAGTGCCGAAAAGAACGCTGGTGTCTGGGTTGATGGGCAGTATGTGGGCTTCGTAAAAGAGCTGAACGGGGACAAGAAAATGTTGCTGCTCCCCGGAAAGCACGAAATCGTGGTTCGCCAGGCTTGGTACAAGGACTATGTCGAACAGGCACTGCTTGAGCCGGGAGAAGTTCACACCGTAAACCTTTCGCTGGAAAAGGACACGCGCATGTCGGTTTCGGCCGCAACCGTGGAGTTGAAAATCTCTGCCACCCCCAACCGTGCAGCTGTGTTCGTGGACGACCAGTTCGCCGGGCATGTGGATGAGTTCGATGGGCCAGGGAAGGCAATGCTCCTCACCCCAGGACAGCATCGTCTACGTATCGCTTTGCCTGGTTACCTGCCGTTCGAGACCGTACTGAACGTGCGTGCTCATCAGAAGCTCAAAATTCAGACCGAACTTGCCAAGGGAAGTATCAGCGAAGCAGGCACCCTGGTCACCGAAGAGTGAAGGGACAAGCGGGCGCGTTGGGGAAACTTACATTTTTTATCGCTGTTTCCCCGAAAGTTGGAGTGGTATTCGGCGCAAACCGCTGAATGCCGCACCTCTCGTGTGTTACGTCCGCTTAGCTCGATTTTTCACAACTCAGCTGAAAAACTGCAGGTTTCGCGGGATGTTGAACCACATTAAAACTGTCCCCTCGCGACCAGATTAGAAATGTCCTCATTTAGAGTGCCTGCGACAGGACGTTGATGCCGAGCTTATCGATGGCAGTCAGTGGCTTGGACTCTTTTTTGGGGTTGCTCATCAATCTCGGCAAGCAAGAGGGCCACGCGGCGTAAGGCCTCGATCTCCTTCCGCAAGCGCTTCATCTCCAGTTCCCGTTGACGAAGGTACACATAATGGCTTTGTAGGAAGAGCAAAACGGCACCGTCCGCTGCTTTCAGTGGATCCGCTGGATTGCCCTGTGCCATCACAACTTGAGCCGTCATCCCGTAATCGGCGGCACGGTCTTGCGTGGTTTTGCTTTTGTCGAAAACCTTCTCGGTCGTAGGCGACAGTGGCCCTGCCGCGTTCGGGTCACCTTGCTGGAGCCCACCCGCAGCCAACTGCGGCCATCTAGCTACTTCATTCTCAGCGGGGAGAGGGCTGAGGAATTCCAACCCGAAACAATAACCCGTACGATTGCGAATTATGCCTGTGACCTGTGCGTGACATGGAGTCAGGAACTCGATCTCCATCAGCTCATTTGGCTTCAGGTGAATTCCGGCGTAGAGCGCCATACCGCCCTCGCTTATTTCGGTCCCGCGCCCAGGCACCAGCATGCTAGATACCCCATTGCGGAGAACAACGTGAACCGGGAGATCGATTTCATGCCGCTGCCAACGCCGCGCATTCACTTGGGAGGGCATCTTTGCCTCACTTATTTAACGGATAGCGCATCGCGGCCGAATCTCGCAGCAGGAGCCGGTTCGCAACAATTGGACAAGCCCATGAACTGTGTTGGCCGTGCTCGTACTGTCGGTAGTTGTGGACATCGCAATCATCTGAGCGGGTGAACGTGGAGGACGTAGAAGGCGCTGCCCAAAGCTGCGAGCGTAACTGCTCCCACGACCATTTTTAAGAGTCTTCTTTGCGGTGGCTTCCTGAGCATGAGCGCGGCTCTGTAGTTGTCAATCCACTGTTGTTCGCCGTCAATTATTCGACGGCTTTCCACCTCTTCAGCAAAGAGTACAGGCGCCTTCGGTTTGGAACTCGATTTACCAATCCTCAGTTCCAGGGACGACTGAATAGCCGCCCGCAGTCTGTGCTGATCCCCTTCCCGGAGCGTGACGAACTGGAAAGGCTGCAGACTCCAGGATAGAGGACGCAGCATTTCTGCTGCGCCCAGAACCGGCCCGGTGTGTGTCAGGAACACCAACTTGACACGAGAGCCCTGATCCAGGGGTCTCGGCAAACAGAGCAAGCCCCCGGTGAGAGAAATGGTCTGCAGTCTGCCCAGGCTACAGCTACCGTCGTCAAATCGAAGTACAGCAGGAGTGATGTCCGCGAGTGGTACGCGTGCAGTACGCTGGCTGGCGTGAGGTTGGGGGAGGGAAGTCATTGCCAAACCGAGTATGTTACGTGCTCACGAGGAGTAGGAGATTACGGAAGGACTTGTACCTGGCGGAAACGGTCTTGCACCGGTGTTGGCTTGTCGATTTGAACCCGCAGAAGTTGGTGGACATCTACACCGCGTCGTTGGCCCCTTACTGCAACTTCGCGTACTCCGCCTTGGCTTGCTTCAGGATGGGACTGGCAAGTCGAGCGTTACCTGCGGAGGGCTAGAAACTTCTTCTGGCATCCACTTGCTTCAGAGCGTAATTCGCCAAACTCCCGCCTGCCCCGGAGCTTCACCCGTAAAGGGTTTACGTTCAGGGCAGAAACCACGCAGTAGTTTTGCTGAATGGCGCTCGCAGCAGAGCCAAGGCTACTTCTTCTTGGCCGCAGAAGGCCAGAATGGAAGCCTGATAGTACCTAATCTCGGGATCACGTTCGGCCAGCAGGGCTGTCTTATCTCGCCGACCCGCTTCGTTAGCTCAGTCTCGCACCTCGCCCACGCGTTCTGTTCATCCTGCTTGTGCTTCCTAGGAGCAGCCGGAAGGCCTCCTCGGCGGAAAGCTGGGCAACTCGGGCGAAATCTTTCACGCATGGGTGGCGCCAACCAGCCCTTGGCGCACGCACAGTTTGGCTCGAATGTGGTCGATTACGGGGATGAAGATCACGGAAGTACCCGCGCAGCCTCGGTATTTTCGCGTCTCGCGTTGATCGATTCGACCCTCACCGCTTCAGGCTTCTTCTTGTCAGAGGCGGGCGTGCCCAGCTGAGAATTCACGGCTTGCTCCAGTTGAGCCATAAGGGTTTGCAGGGTCTCATCGCCAGTATCCAAGATGTTACGCAGTTCAGCACTAACGGTCATAGCGCGCTGAAACGCATCCCGAGCCTTGGTCAAAAGTGGAATGTGTTCGAGGAACTCTGTGGCGTTTTTAGAGAACTCGTCCACCGCTTCTCTGTACATCGTCATGGTTTCTGGCACGCGCTGTGCACCGTCAATCTCCTTCTTCCACATTTGCTTCCCTCCTTAGCATCCTCATTCCCGCGCCGAAAGACACGCATTATGAACTTGTTGGTCCGGAAAGGTCAAACCGACCCATTACTTAGTTTCCACATTTTGTGGGTCCATTATAGAAGCCTGACGACGTAGCCCCCAAAAGTTGTGCCACTTAGAATGGGAGTTCTCCTGGGTTTAAGGAAAGGAGAACGAGCGTGAGGGGACACGACAGACCCGTCGTAAAACGAGGAGGAGACGGATCCTGGCCTCGCTTCCCTCTAAGTGCCAGTCGCATGTTCACAATAGCGAAGTCATTTTCGATGATGGTCTTCACGTCCTCAAAGCGGCTGGCGCTAAACGTGAACTGCGTGGGCATTCTTATAGCTCTGCAGCGTCTCAGCGCGCGTCATGACGCTGCCATCGGGGTTGGTGTGGAAATACTTCGAGTCCAGCAATTCATCCAGTGTGGCAACATCGCGTCGGATGCCCGCTTCGGCTTGCAGAGTGAGGACGCGCATGACTTGTGCCTGCGGATCGCTGCAAGCCTGGCTGACTTGGGCTGATGCCAGCCGCATGTTTGCCCGGTCAGCGCTGACGAGGAGGCTGCCAGCGATGAGCAGACCAAATAGATGCTTCTGGGGGCTGGTTCTTTAATGGAGGTGATTCCTTCGCGACCTTCAACCCTAGCCTGGCAGTGGAGATCAAACATCAAAACACGATTCAGTTTGACAGATGGCAATGGCACGACGTGTTGCGGCCGATCGATTATTCCTCGCTGCCGCAGACTCGCCGGTTCAGTGAGGGCTCTTATGTTTTGTCGGGAAGCAGCAGTCGATTACGTCTGCTTACGCTCAACGGCCGTTACGAATGGGGAACGCGCCTGAATTACATTCCGCCGGCAGGGCAAGCTCCTGGCTTAGCGACCTTCACGGTCGCCACTGGCGGCGTTTCCGTCCGAATGTCACGCGGCCTGACTGTGGATAATTCGTATTTGTTCGACCGCAATCTGAGCGAGGCCACTGGGAGAGCAATGTACAACTCCCACATCTTGCGATCGAAATGGAACTGGCAACTGAATCGTGAGCTGTCCGTGAGGTTCATAGCGCAATACAACGCGCTGTTGACAAATCCCCAGCTCACATCCGCTGTGACAGGAAGGCGGTTCAATTTCCTGATCGCCTATGTGCTTCACCCAGGAACTGCGATCTATGTCGGATATAACACGAACCTGAGCAGGCCGGGGCCCCCGGTGGGGGTCCGGGAAATGACCGTTTTGTGAATGACGGCCGACAATTCTTTATCAAAGCATCGTACTTGTTCCGTTTTTGAGGATCTGTCCAATTCTTTGGGAGAACCAGGCATCTGCGGACCAGCAGCCGCTACCCAGCAGAGCTTCAGACTTACTCCGTGATCCTCTGTGCCCTCTGTGGTGAAAATCAAAACCGCAGGGTACACAGAGGACCACAGAGGAAAACTCTGGATCTGAGATGATACGACGATACCTGCCAACGCCAGCACCAGAGTGTGAAACTCGAATCCTTGTCCGAATGTGTCGCGCGTCGCAGATGATCAGCCGTTCGGCGCGAAATGGCAGCAGTTTGTCGTTGAAGTTGACGAGAGATACCAACGTGACCGCAGCATTCATCAGGGATGGATTCGCTCACCGGTAGATCGCTCTTTCGTGTCAAATCGCCGCCGATATTTTGGCCGAAAACGCTTCCTCGACGCCGGATGCGTTGAAGCGCACCTTGGGCCCGGTGAGCCTCGTCGCTTTGGGAGTCGGCCCCAGCAGCATGACTAGAATCACAGAGGTCAAACCCGCCAGGACGGCAAGATTCATGGCAACCCCAAGCCAGGGTGCGGAATACGTTCCAGCGCAAGCGCCAAAGGCGCAGCTACGTTCAGCTCGCGGTAATTCACCACTCCCGTAAGCACAAACGAGTAAGCAATGAACAGGACTGTGCAAACCAGCAGTGAACGGATAATCCCGATGGGCATATCGTGCTGCGGGCTCTTGGTTTCCTGCGCTGCGGTCGAAACAGCGTCGAATCCAATGTAAGCAAAGAAGATCATGCCCGCTCCCGCCATGAGCCCGCTCCATCCGAACGAACCGAAATCACCCGTGTTCGGAGGCAGCATGGGGTGGTGATTGGCAGGAGCCATGTAGCGCCAGCCGACAACAATGAAGACCACCAGAACAGCGACTTTCAGAAAGACGATGACCGCATTCACGATTGCAGATTCCTGAGTGCTCGAGATGAGCAATGCGGTGACCGCCACGACGATGAGGACCGCTGGCAGGTTGAATATTCCGTGCAACTGTCTGCCGTTTGCCAGCTTTACCGGCTCCAGCGGCGATGCGAGAAGTTGCGGCGGAAGGTGAATGCCGAAACTATAGAGCAGGGCTACCAGGGTTTTCGACCAGCCGATCGAGACTGTGGCGGCACCGACCGCATATTCCAAAACCAGATCCCATCCGATGATCCAAGCCAGCAGTTCGCCCAGTGTGGCGTAGGCGTAGGTGTAAGCGCTTCCGGCAACCGGGATCATGGTTGAGAACTCGCTATAGCAAAGTCAGCTAGCGCGCCGCCGATCGCGGCCAGGATGAATGAGAAGACAATCGCAGGTCCGGCCTTCGTGGCTGCGGCAATTCCAGTTAAGGTGAAGATTCCAGCGCCGATGATGGCGGGTGTTCTTCGCCATGTCGAAAGACGGGCTGCTTCCCGGAATGTTCAGCGTCGTGCATCCCAAATTCCGCACGCCGTGGCGATGCAATCTGATGCTTATGGTTTTTGTTGCTTCATTCTCAGCATTTGCGCCGATCGCACTGGTGGGCGCCGTCAACGCACTTCGGGCGGAGAGGTCCGGATCGCGATTTGCCGGGAAGGTGGCATGCTGGTGATTCGGGTAACCGACAACGGCGCAGGGCTGAACGTGACCGCTGATGCCGCGTTCGACCGCGGGATCGGGCTGCGTAACACCCGGGAAAGGCTGGAGCGTCTATACGCCGGCCGATACCGATTCGAGCTGAGCAACCGGGACGAAGGCGGGCTCACGGCCACGGTTGCCCTGCCTTTTCACGACATCCCGGTACATGCCACACCCATGACGGAAGCGTTTCTCGTATGAGAATTCGTGCCTATATCGTCGATGACGAACTGCTCGCGCGCGATCGCATCCGCGCGTTGCTGGAGAAGCATCCCGATGTCGATGTCTGCGGCGAATCTAATGATGGCAACAGCGCGGTGGCGGCGATCCGTGTGTTCCTCGACGTCCAAATGCCGGGCCTCGATGGGTTTGATGTGCTACGCAATCTCACCGGCGCAGCCGCAACGCCGATCATCATCTTTGTGACCGCTTACGACCGCTACGCGATGGAAGCGTTCACGGCGTTACAGTGGTAATCGCAGGTTTGGCACGCGGTTTCTCGAATAGCCGGACTGCGGCGGGCAGGCAAGGTCATCGGTCCGGTGGCGCAGAAAATCGGCGGGGGGGCGGCGGACGTCCCGATATGGCGGAAGCTGGCGG
>QIAR01000074.1 GCA_003225595.1 Acidobacteriota bacterium
AGATTCACTGTATCCGCGCCTTTGGAAGCGAGGTACGCGTTGATGAAGTTCTGGTGGGTGAACTCGTCCTCGGTATTGTCGTGGATGTACTGGGCCATGTCCTCATCGAGGACTGCAAGGGCAGCAGTATAGGCTGCATTTCCACTCCCGCCTGGGACTTCGCTGTCTTGGATTCCCCCGAGTTCGTTGTACTGCACCCAAAAGTCGGTCTCGAGGATTTCGGCTGCCGCCAAGAACCTTAGGATTGCCGCATCTCCCTTGGTGAGGCGCCCGCTATGTTCCTCTGGGCCCTCTTGGCCAAGAGCAGATGAGCTATGGGTCAATAGCCCTGCGCCCACAGTCGCCGCACCGGCCGCTGTCAATCCTTTCCTCATGAACGAGCGCCGGTTGATTGAGCTCTTCAAGCCATTCAGTAGGTCTTTCACAGCGTCTCTCCTTTCTGAACTTGATATTGAGGATCAAGGCGCTGGTATCCAGCGTGGAAGGCTTGTTCTCTGATTGACTTCGACGATCCAGCCCCTGATTCAGACCACCAGCAGCCTACGTCGGGTGCCGATCGGCATTTGTCACACATCCGTCAGGGGCTTGCAAATTTCTTGTAAATTTCTTGACGCAGTTCCCCTCGCTTACCGGATAATCCGGCGGCTTGGGTTCCTTGGTGCTTTTGGGCCGCATTCTGAACTCAGTATTCGCCCAGTCGGTTGGAATGCGGTAGCATCTCCCACGGCATCCCGCTTGCGCAGCACGAACAGATTGCAAGCTTTAGGGGAAATACCCGCTAGGGGCGGGGCTTGTGGTGGTGTCCTAATTTCATGAACCACAAAGGACACGAAGTTACACGAAGGGCATCTTTTACGGTTCCTTCTTATTCCGTCGTGTCCTTCGTGGTTAAATTCGGACACTACCGAACTTGTTATCCGATTGAACGAATTGCCCTGCAGGTGATAGGTAATGACATTGAAGTCTGTAGACACGCTTCTCGACGTTTTGCATTTTGCGGATAGTCACACAGCCGTTATCGTCCCCGAGCTTGGAATCCGGGTCAGCTACGATTCGCTCCGCCAACAGGTCTTGGCCATGGCCGACGCTTTGGCGACTGCTGGAATTCGCCGGGGTGATCGTGTGGCGATCGTCTTGCCGAACGGCCTACCGGCGATCGTGAGTTTTCTAGCAGCCTCCATCGCGGGCACAGCCGCCCCACTGAACCCGGCATACCCATATGAAGAGTTCTTTTTTTTCCTGGAAGACACGGCCGCTCGCCTTCTGATTTGCCCTCCGACTGGCGCTGAAGAGGCGCGGAGTGCAGCGGCGGATCGTAATATCCCGGTGTTTTCAGTGGAGATGAGCGACCAGGGGACGGTTCGCCTGCTGAATGCACCGAAAGGAATCTCGGCAACAGCGCCGTCGGCTGATGACGTTGCGCTCGTTCTGCACACCAGTGGAAGCACCGGGCGACCGAAGCGTGTGCCCCTCCGCCACTTCAACCTGGCGGTCTCCTCCGCAAACATCGCGAACACCTACGCCCTTTCTCCCGAAGACGTTTCGCTCTGCATTATGCCGTTGTTCCACATTCATGGCCTGGTAGCTTCAATCTTGGCCACGTTGGTTTCGGGCGGCATAGTAGTCGCTCCAACAAAGTTCAACCCGCTAGCTTTCTGGCGAGTGGTGCGGGAATACCGAGTGAGCTGGTATTCCGGGGTGCCGACGATGCATCAGCTTCTCCTGGCGCGTACACGAGGCGAGAAGCCAGCGGACGCCAGGTCTCTACGTTTTATCCGGTCCGCTAGCGCGCCCTTGTCACCCGAAATCATTCATCGGATGGAGGAGGTCTTTGGGGTGCCGTTCGTTGAGGCGTACGGGATGACCGAGGCGGCCCACCAGATGACTTCTAATCCGCTGCCTCCACGGCACCGCAAGCGGGGTTCGGTGGGCGTGGGGATTGGCATTCGCATCAGCATCATGGACGAACAGGGCAATGACCTCGGAACAAACCAGCGAGGGGAAGTCGTCATTCAAGGAGCGAACGTGTTTCGCGGATACGAGAACAATCCCGAAGCCAATGCCAGTTCTTTTGTGAACGGATGGTTTCGTACCGGGGATCAAGGATTCCTGGATGCAGACTGCTATTTGCATCTGACCGGCCGGATCAAGGATCTGATCATCCGGGGAGGCGAAAACATCGCACCTCGTGAAATCGACGAGGTTCTGCTGCAGCATTTGGCGGTCGCAGAGGCGGTCACGTTTGGCTTCCCGCATCCCACGTTGGGCGAAGAGGTGGCCGCAGCGGTGGTCTTGCACGAACCGGAGAGCGAGACTGAATCGACCCTATTGAAATTCTGCCGGGAGCGGCTAGCGGAATTCAAATCCCCTAAGAGAATCTATGTCGTGGAGAGTATTCCAACGACGGCGACGGGAAAGATTCGACGGCGCGCGGTGGCGGCTGCGCTTTTGGATGAGCAAGGATGAAATTCTTAATCGCGGGCGCGGGTGCCATCGGAGCTTATATCGGTGCGCATATGGCGCGCGCCGGGCTGGACGTGACGCTGTTCGGGCGCGGACCCCATCTTCGGGCTATGCAAGAACACGGCGTGCGGGTGAAAACCGTCGAAGGAGATTTTGAGGCGCGACCTAAGGTAGCGAGCAAGCTCGAGGAAGTGGGCCAGGTAGATGTCGTTTTGCTTGCCGTGAAGGCACACAGCTTGCCGGAACTTGCACCGCAGCTACGGCCTGTGCTCGGTGCGGATACGACCGTGGTCAGCATGCAGAATGGAGTGCCCTGGTGGTACTTCCAGGGCTGCGGTGGCCCTTATGAAGGAATCCGCCTGGAGCGAGTCGATCCTGGAGGTGTCATCTCCGCTGCCATTGAACCGCGACGGGTGGTGGGCTCAATCGTCTATCTTTCGACAGAAGTCGAGCAGCCAGGAGTGATCCGACATACGGAGGGAGACCGGATATCCCTGGGTGAACAGGAGGGCACACGTTCCGACCGTTGCCGCCGAATTGCGGAAACGCTGATCGCCGCCGGCTTGCGGTGCCCGGTCACAACCCGCATCCGGCACGAAATTTGGGTGAAGATTCTTGGCAATGTCGCCTTCAATCCTGTTAGCGTGCTGACCGGCGCCACCCTGGTTCAGATGGCGCGTGATCCCGAGGTTTCAACGCTAGTCCGAAATATCATGCGGGAGGCGGAGGCGGTGGCCGGCCAATTGGGCTTGGAACTGCCCGTCTCTATCGAACAGCGAATGGCGGGCGCGGAAAAAGTTGGGGAACACAAGACCTCGATGCTACAAGATCTCGAGGCAGGACGCGCAATGGAACTGGAAGCCGTAGTGGGCGCAGTAGTGGAGTTGGGAGAACGTTTTAATCTTCCCATGGTTCATACCCGGACAGTCTACGCCTGCGCGAAACTGCTCTCGGAATGCCGAACTTCCGCCACACCTAGGCGAGTGTGACGTCTCGTGGCATCCGGGCACGCAGGAGTAGACAGGTCCGCAAATATCTCCTTCGAACGCACGCCATTCACGCGAGGTTTTTCTTTTCAGCAGCCTGCGAAAAATTTAGCGAACGCCTTACTATTCACTAGACAGGCTGGTATAATTTTGTTTTGGTCTGGTCATCAGACCACTTAGGTTGAACATGGCAACGCCGGCAAAACCTGAATTTGAGGCGATCCGAAGGAGCAAAGTCTATGAAGAGGTCGCCAAGCAGCTCGAGCGCCTGATTCTGAAAAAGCTACAACCTGGCGACAAACTTCCTGCGGAACGCGAACTTGCGGAAATGTTCGGAGTCAGTCGCAGTTCAATACGCGACGCTATTCGAAGTCTGGAGCTGGTCGGTCTAGTCGAACCTCGGCAAGGTGCGGGTACCGTAGTTCGCGAAGTATCGGCTGAGTCCCTGGTCAATCCGCTGACGATCGTGCTCGCACGCCAGCAGATTAGCGAGCTTCTGGATTTCCGCAAGATGCTCGAGCCGCCACTGGCTGCGCGCGCAGCGACGCACGCTTCTGTCGAGGATATTACTGAGATGGAAGAGATTCTGCGCCGGCAAGACGACAAGCTGCGCCGGGGAGAGCTTGCCATCGAAGAAGACTCCGAATTCCATTACAACGTCGCCATGGCCTCCGACAACAGCGTTGTCTTGAAAGTACTAGACGTTCTGATGGACCTGCTGCGCGAGACGCGCGAACGCGCTTTGCAAGTGGAAGGGCGTCCGCAGAAATCTCTTGCCGGTCACCGGCGGATCCTTATGGCGATCAAGCGGCGCGACCCCGCAGCCGCGGAGGATGCTATGCGCCGCCACATACAAGACGTTGAAAAGATCGTGCTAAACAAGCTCTAAACCCAACGGAGGTTTCCAAATGGGCCGCCTATTCGCGATCGAAATCATTTATCGAGGAATCTTCCAGAAGACACTAGGCAAACACATCAGCCGCTCCATTGTGTTGGCTGCGCACAAGGAAGACAAGCTGGGCATCTCGTTCGGCCGTTATGGCGATAGCCCAGAGCGGAATGGCATTCCAGCCAAGAACTTCGCCATCGTGGCCACCGACGAGCAGACGCTGGAAGAAGGAATGGCCAAGTATGAGCCTAAAGAGGTAGACATCACCATCGCTGTGGACGACACGCTGTGCAAGGGCGTGGAGTCATGGGCATGGTATGGGCTGCAGCCGGTCAACCGCCTTCTGAAACCCGGCGGCACATTGATCGTGACTTCTCGCGAACAGCCGGAAGCGCTTATCGAAATGGCCCACCGCAAGGAGTACCCGTACAAACTCGCAATTGTGAAGGGCACTCCCAGCTTTTCGGGCCTTTGGGTTTACAAGGACGACCACACGGACGTCCGTATTCTCGGTGCCATAGCCCGGATCCTACCCGAATTGTTCAGTCTCGAGTCGGTCCAAAAGGCGATCATGGACGAGTGGCACGATGAGCTCAAGGCCACATCTGCGGGGAAATCCTACGAGCGGACTACGAGCCTCACGGTGCAGCCCAACCAGGGCAATCCCGAAGAGCCGTATCGTTTCGACTTTCCTAAGTGGCATGAGATGGGAGAGGGCATCGCCATCCCCAGCATTCCCGCGGGACACAGCTTTGAAGACCCTACAACCCATGCCGTGGGCGGCTTCCGGCCCGATCGCAATCCGACTTTCAAGAAGTTCTCCACCCGCACCATGCGGCCCGTGGTGAACTTCGATACCTGTATCAAGTGCACCCTTTGCTGGCTGCAGTGTCCAGACTCGTGCTTCGACGTCACTCCTGACGGCTTGTACGACGCCAACATGCAAGCCTGCTGCGGGTGTGGGGTCTGTGAGGCAGTCTGCCCTGTCAAAGATTGCGTCACCATGGTGAATGAGACCGAATTTCGCGATAACGCCAGCCAGTGGGAGATGTGGAAAAAGGACAAAGAGGGTTACAAGACCTGGCTGGAAGAGAAGATCAAGTCCCATCCGGAACGGTCCCACGGCTTCCGTTATCGTGGGCAATATGAAGAGCAGGTCCCAGAGATGCTGGAGATCGCTCGCGAAGGATAGCATCCTTTTGATTTAAGGAGAGTTTGTCATGGCACCAGTGGCCACAGCTATCGAAGAGCAACGCAAGACTGACGAAACAGCCCTAATCACTGGCAGTGAAGCCATTGCGGTCGCTTGCAAGCTGGCCGATGTAGACGTAATTACTGCTTATCCAATTCGCCCCTACGACACCGTCATGCAATACGTTGCCAAGTTGGTGGCCAACGGCGAAATGGACTGCGAGTATATCGTGGCGGAGGGCGAACACTCCCAATTTGAAATCGTGAAACATGCGTCCGCTTGTGGGGCGCGCGTATTCTGCGGCAGCAGCGGCGTCGGCTGGATGTACGCCATGGAGGCGCTAACGGTTACGCCCGCGTTGCGCATTCCCATGGTGGTCATGGTGGGCAACCGCGCCCTGGACGACCCTGGCGCATTCGGCGTGGAGCACAACGACGCGCTGGCGGTCCGCGATCTCGGCTGGCAACTGGTCTGGGTGGACAACGCGCAGGAAGCGCTGGACACAGCCCTGATCGCCTATCGCGTAGCGGAGGATCGGCGCATATTCCTGCCCTGCGCGATCAGTTGCGACGGCGCGTTCCTGACCCACTCCCAGGCGCTGGTCAAAATTCCATCGCAAGAAAAAGTGAATGAGTTCCTGCCGCGTTACAACCGCGCTGACTTGCTGCTCCATCCCGACAATCCCATCACCGTGGCCCCGCAGGCCAACGAAGATTGGGTGATGGAAATCCGGCGCCAGAACTACGCGGCCATGGAACGGACCTTTGGCGTCATCAAGGAAGCCTACGCCGATTTCGAACGGATCTTAGGCCGCTCCTACGGCAATCCGTTCTTCGAGGAATATCAGACCGACGATGCCGATGTTGTGTTGATGGGAATGGGGACGCTTTCGACCCCGGTGAAAGTCGCCATCCGGCAAATGCGCAAGCAAGGAAAGAAAGTCGGTTTCGTGCGTATGCGCTGGTTCCGGCCGTTTGCGGCTGAGGACCTGGCCAAGTCTTTGGGGCGGTTTTCCGCGGTTGGGGTCATCGATCGTGACTACTCGTTCGGTTCGCCGTATCTCGGAGGCGTGCTGGCAGGGGAGGTCCGTCACGCGCTCTACCCGTCACCCGGCAAGAGGCCGCCGGTGCTGGGCTTCATATGCGGTCTCGGGGGGCGCGAGGTAACCGTTCCCGATGTGGAAAGAATGACCGACTCCGTTTATAAGGCCGCGGAGGGGAAAGTGCAGCCCTTAACGCAATGGATTGGGTTGCGAGAGTAATCCGTTTTTGCTGATGTGTTTCAACCATCAGAAAGGATGAGGAATCATGGCTACATATGTGCAAATTGATCCGACCCAGAAGTTGGATCCGTTCAAGGCAGTCAAGAAGATCCCATTGGAGGAGTTCTTCACCTCGGGTCACAGGACATGCCAGGGTTGCGAGTCGTCGCTGGTGATGAAAACGATGGCCAAGGCTGCAGGCCCCAGGACGATCATACTGGGCAGCACCGGGTGCATGTACGTGGCCAACACCACTTATTACAGCACCTCATGGGTGATCCCTTGGATGCACACCCAGCTGGGCAGCAGCGGGTCGGCCGCACTGGGGACGGCCGCCGCCCTGAAGGCACTCATGCGGAAGGGCAAGATCAAGAACGAGCCCATTAATGTGATCGCCTTCTGTGGCGACGGGGGCGGAGCGGATATGGGTGTGGGAGCGATTTCCGCCACGCTCACTCATCCCGACTACAACCTCCTCATTTTGATGTACGACAACGAGTCCTACGCCAATACGGACATCCAGCTTTCGGGCAGCACACCCTGGGGCGCGCACACGACGTTCAGTCCTCCGGGGAAGGTGAAGCGAATCATGCATCATCGCTGGAAGAAGAACATGGCGGGCATGATGGCGGTCGGCCATCCCACGTGCAGGTACGTAGCCACGATGTGCATGTCCTACGCTCTCGCCGGAATGAATGCGATTCGCAAAGCGCTGTCGATCGGCGGTCCGACGTTTATCCATTCGCTGGATCCGTGCCCCAAGGGCTGGGACTACGATCCTTACCTTTCGCACGAAATGGGCGAGTTGGCGGTGAATACTGGAGTTTGGCCGCTATACGAGGTTGAAGACGGGGTTCTGAGGCTGACCGGCAGGACGCAGCAACTCGCCGCAGGCAAGATTAAGCGGCAGCCCGTACGGAACTACTTACTCAAGCAAGGAAGGTTTGCGCATTTCACGAATGACGATATCGATTATTTCCAGAGCAAAGTGGATGAGATGTGGAACAAGTGGCTGGTTCCCGGGGTAATTCCTTTCCGGAAAGAGGTCGAAGCCGACAACCCGCCGGCCTAGACGGCGGCGGGGAAGTTAGGTTTGCGTCGCACCCCTTAGGAACAGGCAGCAGGCAAATAGGGGACTGGCAATTTTGCAGTGAGCCCTTAAAGTCTGAACCACCGAGGAGGTGTATTTATGGCTGATTCTACAGCCGCAGTCGCTTCTAAGGCCAGCGAACCCAATCGCTGGATGATTCTCTTCTTCAGCATCCTCAGCATGGTGGCGGTGGCGAACTTTCAGTACGGCTGGACTCTCTTCGTGCCGCCACTCCAGAAGCACCTCAAGCAGGAGCAAGCCCTCATCCAGGTCACCTTCACCGTCTTCGTGCTCCTCGAAACCTGGCTCGTTCCCTTCGAGGGTTGGTTGGTGGACAAGTTTGGCCCCAGATTATTGGTGATGCTCGGGGGTGTCCTGGCTGGGCTTGGCTGGGTTGGAAGTGGGAAGTCAGAGTCGCTGACCGCTCTGTATCTCTCCTACGCTGTTGCCGGAGTGGGTGCCGGCATCGTGTACGGCACCGCCGTAGGCAGCGCCCTGAAATGGTTCCCTGACCATCGCGGGCTCGCGGCGGGACTGACAGCCGCCGGCTTCGGCGCAGGATCCGCGTTCACTGTCGCACCCATCGCCAACATGATCGCCTCCGCAGGATACCAGGCAGCCTTCATCCGATGGGGGATCATCCAGGGAGTAACCGTGATTGCCGCGGCGCTGTTTCTCAAGGCGCCCCCGCCTAATTGGCTGCCGGGAACCTGGACGCCGGAAAAGGCCGGCGGAGAGGTGAAAAAGCGTCAGACTACAGCCGACTTCACTTCCGGCGAGATGGCCGCTACGCCCCACTTCTGGCTCATGTACGTCATGATGGCTATGGTAGCAACCGGTGGCCTTATGGCGACGGCCCAACTCAACCCGATGGCGGTCGACTTCAAGGTCGACAGAGTCCCAGTCAGCCTCCTCTGGCTCACCATGCCGGCACTGACGTTCGCGCTCTCCGCGGATCGCCTGGTGAACGGGCTCTGCCGCCCGTTCTGGGGATGGATCTCCGACCACATCGGCCGTGAGAAGACCATGACCGTGGCGTTCGGTTTAGAAGCCGTGGCCATCTTCGTGCTCATCAAGTTCGCCCATAACCCCGTGCTTTTCGTTATCTTCAGCGCGTTTACCTTTTTCGGTTGGGGCGAGATCTACTCCCTATTTCCGGCTACGTGCGGAGACTTCTTCGGTCGCAAGCACGCCACTGCGAACTACGGCTTCCTCTACACGGCTAAAGGCACGGCCTCCGTGTTCGTGCCCATCGGGTCCGCGCTGGCCGCGGGCAAGGCTTTCGACTTCCGGGCCGACTTCCTGCTCGTACTCGGCGGCCTCCTGGTGCTGTTCGCGCTGTTCGTGGCTCCGACGGCGCTTCGGCTGGAGCTCGGTCGAAACACCAAGGCCATTCTGCTCGCGTTGGCGGGAGTGTTGATTACCTACGGGATCATCCTCACCGTGGTTCCTACGGTTTGGACTCCGTTCCACGCTAAGTTCACGTTGCCGAAGACCGGCTGGGCGGGTGTCTTCAGGATCGCCATTTTCTTCGACGTGGCCGCCGCGGTGCTCGCCTTCTTCGTCCTGCGCCGGATGAAAGCACCGGTCCCCCGTGTGGTAAGCGGTGTCGCGCAGCATCTGGCACCGGCAAAGGTCCGCGGCGTGGCCTAGCCGGCTCCTTCTGCGGCACAACATCACAGGCTCCCTTTCCCAAGCGGAAGGGAGCCTTTCTAGCGCGTAGCTCTGCAAAATTCAAAGGTCTGAACAAGAACAGATTTTGTGGTGTAGAGAAGCTTTCGGGACAGATAATCGCACCCGGCGATTTCCAGTCGTTTACACCATTCCAGCGATCAAACGCACCACTTGGAAGATTGGCGACACTCCGCTAGGAGGAAGACATGCGAATTTGCCGTACTTGCGCTGGGGCCGTGCTCCTACTGGCGTGTTTGGCCTTCGCTCAGCAGCCAACGACGAAGGACAAAGCTAACCGAGGCAAAGAGTCGAGCCGCGCATCCGCCGAGACGAAGCTGAAAGACATGCTCGAATCGAATGTCAGGGCTGAGTGGGACGCATTCAAGAAAAAGGACAAGAAGGCGTACAGCGACCTGCTGGCTGATGATTTTGTGGCTGTTGAAGACGATGGCGAGGGCGAACTAAACAAGATACACGCGGTAAATGAGATCAACGCGTCCAATATTTACAATTACTCACTGGCCTTTTTCAAACTTGTTCCGCTCGCTCCCGATGTAGCGTTTGTTCGCTACGAAATCACAATGGAGTTTCCTCCGAAGGCGCAGATACGGTACTCGAGGGTGTACGTTAGCGAGCTTTGGCTGAAGCATGACGGGCAATGGAAGGAGCGGCACCATCAGGAGACTCGGGTCAAGTAGTCTTAAACAATCCCCCGTCGCGCGCGCTCCGTGTGCATTCAGAATCTTCGCATCTTCTCTCCTACTGTTGGGCATAGACGCCAATGCAACCGTTCGCACTCTGAGTCGTGCACGGGGCGCCTGACTGCAGTGGCACAAAGACATGATTGTTACTGGGATCGACCGCGACGCTATGAGAATTGGCGTTGGTGGCGACATTTTGCAGCCACTTGTTCGTCTTGGCATCAATGACGCCGAGTACCGGCCCGGCGGGCATATCTCTGGCCGCCAGATAATAGCGGTTGTCGCCGGCGTTGTACCAGGTCTCGTCCACGCCGCCCACATTGTCGACGGTAGCAATGATGTTACCCGAAGTGCCATCGATCACGTACTCGTTGGGCGGGAAAGCCATGCCATCATGGTCCGCGCAACCTACCAAAAAGTTGTTACCCGGTCCCTGAACGATACTGGTGGGCATGCAGTTCGGCATGAGGAAACTGTTGATCACCACCGGCCCAGTCGGATCGCCGATTCTCGGATCGATTTCGTCCACGGTGCCAACGGTCAAATCGGTAGTAGCGTTCCCATTCGTGACCAGGAAATGGCCGGTGTTGGGATTGAAGGCTGAGCCGCCTATCCCAGCAAGAGCAACAGCTCCGGCGCAATTGGAGGCAGGGCTGGCTTGATTGGCGCAGAACGCCCCGGCGGTGGTGAGCATGGGGCCGTGGTGGCAAGGCACATCCACCCCTACGCCGCGCGCGTTATGGCCAGAAGCACCTGAGGGCGCAGGGGTAGAAGGATCTGGACAGACTATTCCATTTGCCGCGTTCGGACCCACGTCATCGACTGCGACGGTGATGTTATTGGCGAACGCTGCGTCGTAGTAGATCTGGCCCAAGATACAGGTTGGATTGTTGTAGACAGGGGTGCCAGCGACGGTCCCAACCTGAATCATGTAGGGTTGATTTACCACGGTAGGGAGGCAATTGCTGGTGTGCCCGACTACCCCCGACATGTCAATCAAAGTTACAAAGGGGAGGCCAGGATCGCCGTTTGCCACCAAAAGGATGTGGTCCTTCTCGTCGTAAGCCATCTCGTCAGCGCGCATGTCTCCACACGTCGGGTCTGAAAGAGCTCGTCCCTGGGAGGAGGCAATACAGCCGGCGATGCCGGTCGGATTGACAGTTCCCGCCGTATTGAGTCCGGAAGGAGGAGTCGGCTCATTCTGCGGCGTTAGGCAAGGCGTTGCAAGGCAGCCGTCGTAATCCGGAGAAAACCCAGTCGGAATATCGGCAATGACGGTGGGTACGGTGGGCGGGCTTTGGGTCAGGTCCATTGTGGTCATATCGAAGACCACCACAGAGCTGCTGCCGTTCCCGATAAAGAGAGTCTTGCCGTCCGCGGTTATCACCTCGCCGTCGGGGGCCGACAGAGGATTTACGCCATTCGCGCGTGCGGCACAGCACTGGGCCCCGGGAAATCCGCCAAGGTGAGTGCTGGCGCCGAATCCGGGAATATGGAATTTTACTCCTCCCGATGCAGAGAGGTCTGTCCTGCACCCGAACCTGGTTAAGTTTCCCAAGCCGGTAACCATGGGCGGAATGATGTCATTGCCACTCGCATCTTTGATGCAGGGAGCGGGAACGTCACCCGCCCCAGCGACGCCGTTATCTCCGGTGATTATGTTCACCGCTACATTCTTGATCGTGTCCACGACCACTACGTCCAAGCCGATGCGGTCCGAGACAAAAAATCGGTGGTTGACCGGATCGACGACGCTAATGTCGAACGAGTTAAATGGCCCGCCGGGCGCGCCGGTGGGATTGTGCTCCGGCACCGGGATGATGTCGATGATGCCGTAGCCGTCGTTCACGGTTGTGCCGCAAACGGGGCAGTTCTTGCTTGTGCCGCAGCCGTTAGCCAGCACAAACAGCGCCGTGAGAAGAAAAGAAAGAAGAATTCTGGATCTCATCGAATATCCTCCTGCGATTTCCCTACGCGACCGGCCGCTGTTACAAGGCTGCTCTCCACTTGCAACCTTGTGCGGCTTCGTCCAACCAGCAAAACTGCGGGCCCCACAAAGGTTGGAGAGTCCTTTAGAACCTGAACTGCAGCCGCTGCAGCAACACAAAGAAATTCTGTGGCTCTTGGCCTTGGACACTTGGATCCTTCAGCCGATCCACGGAAAAGTCGAGCATGTACCGAATCCAATTGTTGGGGTACCAATTGATAGCGGCAGTGAACCGGTCCGTGTGGTCGTCAAAGGTTGGCACGAACCCCGGCGTAAACGCTGTCAGTTGATTTGTGCCTGGTTCCTTCGCTTGTATCTTGTCGTACCGGAAACCGAGTTCCCAAGCTCCCCATCCGTGCGTTCCTCCCGCTCCCTCCGGACCAAGGAATGGGTGCTTCACCTTTGGCGCCCCGTTTTCCGGTCGAGTTTCACCGGTTAAGAGATACGTGGCCTGCAAGTAACCCGCCTTGGCTATGATCCCGGGAAGATCTTGGAATCCCAGCCCTCCGGACTGCTCCGAGCCAACCCCGCGCCGGAACTGATTGAGCTGATCGTATTCGCCGCGCACAGCCCAAGGGCCGTGAGTCCAGGTAAACTCACCGTTATAACGCTCGATCGGGCCATTGATCCTGAACGACGGGAAGAACGTGTAGGCGGCGTCGGGCATAGTGCCACTAAAGCTGCTTTCGTTCGAAAGGCCCCTGGAGCGACCGCGGCCGATTCCTCCACCGAAAGCAAATCCTTGAAGCACGTTATCTTTCTTTTTCTTCCAAGGATAGAAGCGAAGCCTCCCAATAATTTCCGGCTCGTTTGTCGTGTTATTTGCCAGGATACCTTTGCCGTTGAATGCTCCCACCCAATACTGGACGACGCCGCCCGACAGGTCCCCGTGAATCGTGGCGCCGGGGCTGCGGTATGCTGTCGCGGCGGACGGGTAGAGAAGCGACGCCAGCGATCGTTCCACAAAATCGATGTTGGTGACACCCTCCACAAGTTCCTGGGCAAAGGGCTCTTTGAACTGACCAACTTGGAATTGGAATGCAGGAACAGGCTTGATGTTGAGGAGAAGGTCCCGGAGAACAAGGCCGTTGGTGGCGGCAGCGTCGATCAGAAACGCAAAATCGTAGTGCGAGCCGTAATTGCCTTGGAAACCAAAACGGGCTCGCCGAATGAGAAACGTGTCCGAGGGGGCTCCGTCACCCTGATAAGCGCGGTAATCAGACTGGACGTATCCGTAGGGCTGAATTTGAAATTTACCATCTGGGCTCTTTATGAAGAAGTGCTCCCCATTCCAGCCCGCGACCACACCGGTCTCTTTTTTCTCAGCAGGCTTCTTGTCCGATGGCTTGGCCGCTTGAGCGGTCTCCGCCGGTTCAGCGGCGGCCTCGGGCTGCACAATCACGGCATTCACGAGGTGAGCACCGTCCGTTGCTTGCTGGCTGGTCTGGACCGGATGGGAAGCGTTGGCCGCTTGTGGGTTAGCTTCAGCCAGTCGCTGAACCATCGCTTTCAGTTCCTCGATGGTCTGCCGTTGCTTGGCGACTTCG
>QIAR01000786.1:0-2162 GCA_003225595.1 Acidobacteriota bacterium
ATATCGGACATTTTCGTCCCCAATGAAAACATTGATATGTTGCCGCAGTTGTCCTTGCTCCGTCGTGATGCGATCTCGAACACCCGGGTAGAGTGTCCACAGAGCGGACAACGCGTCGGCCAAAGTTGCGGGCGAGTGTTCGATCTCGACTTTGCTGCGCCCGCCAGTAAAGTCGCGCAGAGCACTCGGAATGTGAAAGATTACCGGCACGATCAGCTCTTCTTTGTCGGACGCGACTTGCGCGTCGACCGAGATTTCGATCGAGATGAAGTCGCGGTCGCAGCCTTAGGCAGGATTGGCGCACCGCCAGAGGCGTCCGCGACGGCTGCATTCCGTACGCAAACCACTGACGGCAGGCCTTCGAGTATCTTTTGCCATGTCCTTCCTTCATCGCGCGAGCCAAAGAGCTGTCCGCTCCGGGTACCGAAGTAAATTCCGACCGGATCGAATGAATCCGCCGTCATTGCGTCGCGCAGGACAGTTTCGTAAGCGCGTTTTTGTGGCAAGCCGCGCACGAGAGGCTCCCATGAGGCGCCACCGTTGCGGGTGCGATAGACGCGCAACCGGCCGTCGCACGTGCAGCGAAACTCATCCGACTCAACCGGAACGATATACACACAGTCGGGGTTTCTTGGGTGCATGAGCACAGCAAAACCAAAATCCGATGGCACTCCATTGGCAATGTCGGTCCAGTTTTCGGCGCAGTTGTCCGAGCGATACAATCCCCAATGATTTTGCAGGAAGATGCGTTCAGGACGACCCGGATGCATCGCTATTTTGTGCACGCATTGCCCGAACTCGGGATATTTGTCAGGCATGAACATAGCGCGGATGCCCCGGTTTTGCGCGGTCCAGGTACGTCCGCCATCGTTGGTCCGGTAAACGCCGCCGGCTGAGATTGCCACGTACATGCGCTGGTTGTCGGTGGGGTCGAGCACAATGGTGTGCAAAGCCAGACCTCCATTGCCCGGCATCCAGCGGGGACGATGCGGATGGTCGAACAAGCCACGCATTAACGACCATGTTTCCCCGGCGTCGTGGGTTTCGAAAAGCGCGGCCGGTTCTACGCCGCAATAGAGCACGTTGGGTTCCTCGGGCCGGCCGGGCGATATCTGCCAGATGTTCTTCAAGGAGACGCCCGTATCGGAGGGAAATCGAATGGGGGCTTGCTGCGGATTGGTCCAGCTCTTCCCGAAATCGTCGCTGGATCGCAGGAGGGTACCCCAATAACTCTGCGTCGAAACCCATATGCGGTGTTGGCCCCCGCGGGCATCGTAGGCCATCGCGTAAACACTGTGCCCGTGGAAATAGGGACCACCGACCTCCCAACGGCTGCGCCGAGCGTTCGAGCGAAGGATGAATGCTCCCTTCGTCGTTCCCACCAACAAAAGAAAGTCTCCCTTGCGGACATGCGCATGTCGCACGCTGTGCAAGACCGTGGTCCTGGGTAAGCTTGCGCTTCGATCGGCACCGGGATCAGGCGATACGATTGCACCAGACTGAACCGCCTCCAGAGCTGCCTGAACTTCACTCGCGCGTTGATAACGCTGCATTGGTGCTTTGGCCAAGCAACGTTGGATAATCGCCCATAAGCCGGGCGGCACTGGAGGGCCGAGCGGCTTCGGGAGTTCGCGCATGATGGCCGAGCTGATCTCAAAGCCAGTGCGTCCTTCAAATGGCAGGCGCCCGGAAGCCGCTTCATAGAGCACAACTCCAAGCGCCCATAAATCGTTGCGATAATCGGCTGCGTCGCCCCGCAGGATTTCGGGCGCCATGTACGGCAAGGTGCCGCTTACGCCGGAGGCATCCTGTATGGTGGCAAACGACCGGGTAGATGCCACTGCCTACCTGTTTGGCTACGCCGAAATCGAGAACTTTGACCAGACCGTCAGAGGTTACGACGATATTCGCCGTCTTCAGATCTCGATGAACGATACCACGGTCATGAGCGCGGGCGAGTGCGCTGGCAATCTGAACACCGTATCGCAGGACTGACTCTGGCGGCAGTCCTGCGTCACCGGTCATGGCGCGCAAAGACTTGCCCTCGACCAGTTCCATCACGATGTAGATTTCGCCGTCAGTCTCGCCAACTTCGTGGATGGTGCAGATATTAGGATGAGCGAGGGAAGAAGAAGCACGCGCCTCGTGGAGCAGACTCTGGC
>QIAR01000786.1:2176-2646 GCA_003225595.1 Acidobacteriota bacterium
AAGACGAGCATCCTTATTAACGACCTTCACGGCCACATCGCGGTGCAACACTTCGTCATAAGCGCGGTAGACAACCCCCATTCCTCCTTCCCCGATCATCGCGATGATACGATAATGACCCAGTTCCTGACCGATCACGGGCCTTCCTTTCTCGCCCCATGCTAGGCTGCGCTTTGGACCTCCGTCAACGAGCCCAACCCTCTGATGGATGCGATTCTGGCCCATCGCGAGACAATCGTATCCATGGATCATGGTGCTTCTATAAAGATCAAAAAGAAACCGCCATTTAAAGGAGATGGGCCGCCGCGCGGCATGGCGACTTAGCATTCTCTCAATCCAGATGGTATCTTCTATTCTCTGAACCTCGGTGAAAACGACAAATCATGGACGTGATACTAGACTCGAATGCGTACTCATCCGATTATGGAATGAAGTCTGCGCGTTTCTTGGCGCTATTCAGCTTCTTGAAA
>QIAR01000075.1 GCA_003225595.1 Acidobacteriota bacterium
GCAGCACGACACCGAAACGGCGGCGTAAATCAATCAGGTCGATGTCCTTTATATCCACGCCGTCGATTCTGATCGCGCCCTTCTGCACATCATAGAAGCGCAGCAGCAGAGAAATCATCGTTGTCTTGCCGGCGCCGGTATGGCCCACGATAGCCACAGTTTCACCAGGATTAATGGTGAAACTCACATCGCGAAGCACCCAGTCAGGCTCGACCGTCTTTGTGGCCCGAGCGCCTTTGGCCGACAATGGCCATGTGGGGACCGGCGTTTCCGCTCGTCCGGGCCAACTCCGTGAGTCGGGGGTTCGGGTGCTATCCGTTCCTAAGCTTGGCGGACCGCCTATTTCCTTGTGTCCATCTCCGGTATCGATTGGGATATTTCGGTACGCGAACCAGACGTGATCGAACTCGATGTGGCCTGGGCCTTCAGGTTTCTTCGTTACAGCGGGCGAAGCAATCTCGACCGGCGTATCCAGCAACTTGAAAATGCGTTCACTCGACGCCATCGCCGACTGCAGGATATTGTACTTTTCGCTTAAGTCCTGAATGGGACGGAAAAAACGCTGGGCATACTGCATGAAGGCGACCAGCATGCCGAGCGTGGCCGTGCCGCGGATCACGTCGTAGCCCCCGAACCAGATCACGCAGGCAACCGCGGTTGCCGACAAAATTTCCACCACCGGGTAGTAAACAGCATGGGCCATGATGGCGTCTTTGAAGGCGTCCATGTGCAGGGCGTTGGTGGCGGAGAATTGTTTGAAGGCGCGCTTCTCCCGGTCGAAGAGCTGCAACACCACCATGCCGGAAACGTGCTCTTGCAGGAACGCATTGATACGTGCAATGGCGACCCGAATGCGCCGATAGGAATCGCGCACTTTATCGCGGAACATTTTGGTGGCAATGGCGATCAGCGGCAGCACGGCGAAGGTAATGAGCGCCAGCTTCCAGTTCATATGCAGCATGATCGCCACGATGCCGGCGAGCACGAACACGTCTTCGAAAACCGAGACCACGCCCGCGGTGAACATTTCGTTCAGCGCGTCCACGTCAGTGGTGACGCGCGTGACCAGCCGGCCTACCGGGTTCTTGTCATAAAAGCCGATATGCATGTGCTGCAGGTGCCGGAAGATCTGGCTGCGTAGATCGAACATCACCTTCTGGCCGGTCCACTGCATGAAATATGTCTGAAGGAATTCGAGGCCGAAGCTGAAGGCCAGAAGCCCGACATACAAGGCGCCGATCTGCGCGATGCCGATCAGTGGGCTCGAACTCAGCCAGCGGTCGAGCGCCGAACGCGTTCCCGTCACGTGCGCCAGGTATTTATCAATGGCGATCTTAGTGAGTAAAGGACTGAGGACGTCGGCGCCCGCCTTCAGGATGATCGCCACAAGCGCAATCGCCACTTGCCAGGTATAGGGCCGCAGATATCGGAGCAGCCGCCGCATCAACCGGCTGTCATACGCTTTGCCTAATATTTCTTCTTCGTGGATGGCCATCGTCTAGCTAAAGATTACCTTAAATAGATGGGGAAGGAAGCGGGAAGGATGGAAAAGGTTTCCCGAGTTGACGAGCTGCGTTCGGCCGGAGAAGCGAAGGTGCCTGGCCCTACATCTGTCCATGCCGGATTGAGATCGGCGTTCCTCAGACCTTCCTCAGCACCAGCGCCGAATTCTTCGAGCCGAATCCCACGCAGTTGCAAATTGCGTGCTCGATCTGGGCTTTGCGGCCGGCTTCGGGGACGTAGTCCAGATCGCAATCCGGGTCGGGAACATCGAGGTTGATGGTGGGCGGGATCGTGCCGTGCTCCATGGCGACCAGTGTGGCGGCGACTCCAGCGGCACCGCACGCGCCCTGGGCGTGTCCAATCTGCGATTTCAATCCTGACATCGGAATCTTCTGAGCGTGCCCGCCGAGAGCCAACTTCAAAGCGCGCGTCTCCACTCGGTCGTTAAGTTCGGTCGAAGTGCCGTGCAGATTCACGTATTGAATGTCCTCAGCAGCGAGTTCGGCTTCGTCCAGCGCAAGCATGATGGCGCGGGCGGGCTCCTCGGCGGATTCGCTCAGGCGCACGCGATGGAAAGCCTCGCAGGTGCAGCCGTATCCGGCGATCTCGGCGTAAATGCGAGCCCCGCGGGCACGGGCGTGATCGTACTCTTCGAGCACGAACATCCAGCAGCCTTCGGCGAGCACGAATCCGTCGCGATCCGCCGAGAAGGGGCGCGAGGCGCGCTCCGGAGCGTGGTTCCACGAAGTGGTCAATGCCCGCAGCAGAGAATATCCCTTGATAATTCCAGGCGTAATCGCCGAGTCCACCCCACCAACTAGAAACATCGGCAGCATGCCCGCCTGAATGTGCTGCAACGCGTAGCCCAGTGCATCGGTGGATGAAGTACAGCTCGTGGTTACCACGTGGCTGTAGCCGCGAAAGCCGAACCGCATCGAGACTTCGCTTGAGATCGTGCCCATGGTGCCGCTGGGAATGCAGAAGAGACTCACCTGCTTTACATGGCCCGAATGCCAGAGGCGGTACTGTTCTTCAGAAAATTCCTGGGAGCCACCGCCCGAGCCGAGAATCACGCCGATTTCGCGCTGTTCTTCCATCGACATTGATGCGGGATCGAGACCGGCATCTTTCAGAGCCTCGCTGGATGCGGCGATGCCAAGAGGCACAACCCGTGACACGTGCTTCCGTTCGCGCGGGTCCACCCATTGCGATTCGGCAAAATCGGGGATCTCACCGGCAATGTGTACGGGCAGGTCGGTAGGATCGAAGCGCGAAATGCGTCTTACGCCAGATCTTCCGGCAAGGATAGCGCGGCAGAACTCTTCTTTGCCAATGCCGTTCGGGCTGACGACGCCCAGGCCGGTTATGACGACGCGAGGGAGCATCGATTCCTGTTCAGGAGCTTAGTGTCGGGTCCCGTTAATTCGCGTCATATCTCGGAGGCTATCATCCTGAGTGGCCTCCAGGCCGCGAAGGATCTATGCAGTTGATTTGTAATGCATGGATCCTTCGCTTCGATCAGGATGACAGCGCCGGACTTTTGCCACGAAGTTGCGGGACATAACATTAGCTGGCTGCGAAAAACTCCGGTTTGGGGTGGCGCAGCGCTTCCAGCGCTGCGATAAGTGCTCTCATATGAACAAGGCTTTAGCCGCTGCGGTACTTGAAAGTGAGTTGTTTCCGCAGTCTGTTCAGTCGTGCCGTTAAGCCCGCGAGGGATCTGCTTTCCAGAGTTTTCCCGCAGCCTCTTACGGCACTAAACCCTACAGTTGGCTGAACGAGCCTGAGAGCTCTACTCTCTTGAGATGCCACGTTCGCGCCTGGCGCCACCGCAAATGAGATAATCAAATCCAGTGACGCTTGGCCTGTACATCTCGGTGCCGTTCTGCCGTACTAAGTGCAGCTACTGTAACTTCGCTTCAGATGTCTTCTCTCGTGCTCTATTTCAAAACTATGTCGAACGCGTCTGCGGCGATATCGAACATGCGTCCATCACAGCCGAACAGATGGGTGGCGATTTCGAAAATGTCGTCAACACCGTTTATCTGGGCGGTGGCACGCCCACTGTACTAGATTCTGCGCAACTGGAGCAGCTGTTTGTCACGATTCGGCAAAGTTTTTGTCTCCAGCCGGAGACAGAAATCACGGTGGAGTGCGCTCCCGGCACGCTGACACCCAAGGTTCTCGACGTCTTGCTACGCTGCGGCGTGAATCGCGTGAGCCTGGGGGTGCAGTCGTTCGTAGATGCAGAAGCTGCGGCTGTGGGACGCCTGCACAAACGGACGACGGTTTTTGATGACATTGAGCGTCTGCGAGCGGCTGGGCTTACGAATATCAATATTGATCTTATCGCGGGACTGCCTCACCAGACGGCGGAAAGCTGGGAGCAATCGTTGACCGACGCGATCGCCAGCGCTGCCCTGCACGTCAGCGTCTACATGCTCGAAGTCGATGAGGATTCCCGGCTCGGCCGCGAACTGATCGCGGGCGGAACAAGATATCACGCGCACTTCGTTCCAGACGAAGACACGACGGCGGAGTTCTATTTGGAGGCTTGCAAACTTCTGAATGGAGCAGGCGTACAGCAGTATGAGATCTCGAATTTCGCACGCGAAGGCTTTGAATCGCGCCACAACCTGAAGTACTGGACACGGCAGCCATACTTTGGTTTTGGCGTAGATGCGCATTCGATGCTCGAAGCATCGGCTGATCCTTACATTCTGTTGAGCGCGGAGGAAGGTCATCTGCACGAGAGATACGGCAGTTCAGCGCCATGTGAGATGACCGCTGCCAATATCGAAGCGGTGCGCTTTTCAACCCCAGACTCGCTGGACGAGTACCTTGCGGGAAAACCGCTGAACCACACTCTGGTGTCTCGGCAGGCTGCCCTCGAAGAGACGCTCTTCCTTGGGCTGCGGTTGACCCGAGGAGTCGATTTAAAGAAAGTGACGGCGGAGTTTGGGGCGGATGCAGTGAGCGCCCTGGCCGCCAGCATCAAAGAGTTCGAAGAGATCGGATTACTCGAGCGATGGGATGAGGTGATTCGGTTGACGCCACGGGGAAGGCTGCTGTCGAATGAGGTATTCGAGCGCTTCATCGCCGTTCCTGCGGCATAAAAGCTTTGCCCATAGGAGGCGAAGATCAGGCGAAGATCATCTGGCGAAGATCGCCACCCGGAAGAGAAGCTATACAGCCGGGGTATAATACCCACCCGCATTCTCGTTTGGGACACGTGGGGTGTTCAATGGGTCTCTACTCGCACTACGATGGCGCGCACAACCATCCCCTGAACCGCTTCCTTCACATGATCGCAATCCCGCTCGGCCTCTCCTCAATTATCGTCGTGTGGTTCCATTGGATTATTGCGCTGCTTCTGATTCCTACCGCGTTCGCCCTAGCCTGGCTAGGGCATCTCGTTGAAGGCAACAAGCCCGCATTCCTTACCAACCCCGCACATGTATTCATGGCGCCGGTTTGGATGGCGCGCAAGATCCTCAGGGCGGACGGAAAGAAGTCGGCGTGAAGAGCGGGCATCCATATATTCCGCTCCGGCTAGCAGAACTGCACTAATGGTCTAGTTCTTCCGCACTCTTTCCCTCGAATTCAAAAAAGGGTGTCATGGGATCGAGGGAGTTCGATGCCTGAAGAGCAAATCATCGCAGTCCTGAGCGAAATCCGCGATCTGCAGAAACAGCACATCGAGAACTACAAACTAGCGCTTTCCAATCAGCAGCAGGCGCTGGAAACGCAGAAGCAAGCAGTACACCGGGCGAAAACCCTCTTGGTCATCGTGGGCGTTATCGTTTTGGCTATCTATCTTCTGCCTGTAGTTTGGTGGGCGCTGGGCTGGGGTCTGAGATGCGCGCTGCGCCGTTAGTTCTCCGAACCCCGTTCAAACCAACCGGTCGGTTCGAGCCACTCCTTATCGTTCTTCCACTATGGTCTAATGAAAAAGTTCCGTCATAGTAATGCACGCAGGCCACAGCGAGGCATGAAACTAGGCATGCGGAGGAATATTGGACTTTCAACTCAACGAAGAACAGCTTCAACTCAAGAAGAGTGTGCGCGAGTTTGCCGAGCGTGAAATTGCGCCCAATGTCATGAAATGGGACGAGGCGGGAGAGTTCCCCCTGGCCACCGTCAAAGAGCTCGGCAAGCTTGGCTTCCTGGGCGTGGTGTTTCCACCTGAGTACGGCGGCGCCGGCATGGGCTACGTCGAGTATGTCACTGCGATTGAGGAACTCTCGCGCGTGGACGGCTCTGTGGGCATCATCGTGGCGGCACACACCTCGCTGTGCACCAATCATATTTTCCTGGCTGGCAACGAAGAGCAAAAAAAGAAGTATGTGAGCAAGTTGGCCACAGGCGAGTACATCGGCGCTTGGGGATTGACCGAGCCCTCTTCCGGTTCCGATGCTGGGAGCGCACGTATGCACGCCGTACGTAGAAAAGATGGCTGGGTGCTGAACGGCACCAAGACATTCTGTACTAACGGCCACTACGCGGACGTGCTGGTTGTGATTGCAGTTACGGATCGCGCGGCGCACACCCACGGGCTCTCGGCATTCATTGTGGAGAAGGGAACGAAAGGTTTCCGTCCGGGAAAGAAAGAAAATAAATTGGGGCTGCGAGCCAGCGACACGGCAGAACTGATCTTCGAAGATTGCTTCATACCTTCAGAAAACCTGCTCGGACCCGAGGGCGACGGCTTCATTGAGGCCATGCGCGTGCTGGACGGCGGGCGCATTTCGATCGCGGCACTATCGCTGGGCATGGCCCAAGGAGCATATGAGGCCGCGCTGAACTATTCGAAACAACGCAGACAATTCGGCAAAGCGATCAGCGAATTTCAAGCCATCCAGTGGAAGCTGGCCGACATGGCCACCGAGATCGACGCGGCGCGGCTGCTGGCAATGCGGGCCGCATCGATGAAAGACGCAGGCATGAAATCGACGTTGGAGTCCTCCATGGCGAAGCTGTACGCCAGCGAAGTGGCGGTGAGATGCGCCAATGAAGGCGTACAGATCCACGGCGGGTATGGATTCATTAAAGACTATCCGGCGGAGAAGTACTACCGCGACGTGAAGCTGTGCACGATCGGCGAAGGGACCAGCGAGATCCAGCGTCTGGTGATCGCGCGGCAGTTGCTGAAGGATTAGATGACAGCTCTACAACGCAAAGGTCCATCCTTGGCAAAGCTCACGTAGGCCAGACGCGCCCAGCTGCGAGGAGCCAAACCTGCGTCCATCAAGACAGCTCACTGCTTAATTCTTCACCAGTTTCCTAACCCTTACGCCCTGCTTTACACTGAACAGTTTGAATCACGAAATGCAGCAATGGATAGAGCGCCTGCGCGCAGGTGATCCTCGCGCGCTCTCCCGGGCCATCAGCACGGTGGAGAACCGCGCCCCGGAATGGTCTGAGTTGTTGAAAGCCCTTTTTCCGGACACTGGGCGTGCACGGATCATCGGCCTGACTGGTGCGCCCGGTTCCGGCAAGAGCACGTTGGTCGACCAGTTGGCGCGGCATTATCGGAAAGATAATCGCACGATCGGGATCATCGCCGTCGATCCCACCAGCCCTTACACCGGCGGCGCCATCCTGGGCGACCGCATCCGCATGCAGGATCATTTCTCTGACCCGGGAATTTACATCCGCAGTATGGCAACGCGAGGGTCCCTTGGCGGGCTGGCGCGAACCACCGCCGATGTCGCGACGGTGCTTGATGCCTCGGGTCGTGACATGATTCTGATCGAGACCGTCGGCGTGGGCCAAGATGAAATTGATATCGTGCGCTTGGCCGATATCACGATTGTTATTCTGGTGCCCGGGATGGGCGACGATGTGCAGACCATCAAGGCCGGCATCATGGAAATCGCCGACATCTTCGTGATCAATAAAAGCGATCGCGAAGGCGCCGAGCGGGTCGAGCGCGAGATTCGCGCCTTGCAGTCGCTGGCCACACGCAGTGACAACTGGACTCCGCCAATTGTCAAGACCGTCGCCACTGCCGGAACCGGGGTCAAAGAGTTGGCAGCGGCGATTGCGGAGTACGAAGGTTATCTGCAGAAAGAAAATCTGGCTCTGAAGCGCACTATCCAGAACTGGCAGGAACGGATTATCGAGATGCTGCGCGAGGCACTGCTGGACAAAGCCCGCGAGCAACTCGGCGATGGTCAGGTGACACGCTACGCGGC
>QIAR01000791.1 GCA_003225595.1 Acidobacteriota bacterium
TTGGTATCAAATTATGGCTCTGGCCATATCGTAACTGCTGCTGCGTTGTGAAACCGGTCGCGATTCGACCTTTTCAGCAGCCTCAAAAATCGTACTGCGACTCATCTGCCCAGCAATGCTGGTTTCCTGAGATCTTGAATCCCTGAACCCCGAATCGTTGGACTTCGGACTCAAACGTTATCACGTAAACGTAAGGCGCACGTACTAAGTTACTATAGTAGAGTGGCAAGTTTCTACGTAGAGAATTTTGGTTGTCGGGCTACCCAGGCCGACGGAGCCGCGATCGAAGGGCAGTTTCGGGATCGCGGCCTAGAACGGGCTATGGCACCGTCCCAGGCTCAGATTGTCGTGGTGAACACGTGCACCGTCACGGCCTCCGCCGATCAGGACGCACGCGCCACCATTCGCCGTATTCACCGTGAAAATCCGGGCTGCCAGATTCTGGTGACTGGCTGTTACGCTCAGCGCGCGCCCGAGGAACTCGCTTCTTTGCCCGGAGTTCGCTGGGTAGTCGGAAATTCCCACAAGCGTCGGAAATTCCCACAAGCATAAAGTAGCCGAAGTCGCCGTCTCGAGAACGTGGAAGAGCGCACTTCCAGGCCCGTACTCTGAAATGAGGACGGCTTTAGCCTCTCAGATCCACGAACAGAGTTTTTCCGCAGCGACATCAGCCGCTGGAGCCACAAACTTTGTGCCCCTTACAAGCCTGACGCCTGAAGCCCGAAGCCAGGTCTTTGTTTCTGACATCTTCGCGCACACAGAACTTATGGCAGCGCCCGTCTTCGATGCTGCATATGAACGGACTCGACCGAATCTCAAGGTGCAGGACGGATGCGACAACCGCTGCTCCTTCTGTGTAATTCCTTACGTGCGTGGACAAAGCCGGTCGCTCAGGCTGGAGGAGGTCATTCGCGAGGTGGAGACACTCGTTGCGTCCGGTTTCCGCGAAGTCGTGATTTCGGGAATCAACCTCGGCCGGTGGGGTCGCGATTTTGATCCTCCTCTGCGGTTCGAAGATCTGGTTTGGACGATATTGGAGAAAACATCGCTTCAGAAGCTGCGCATCAGCTCTGTCGAACCGATGGATTGGAGCGACGATTTGATCCAGCTAATCGCCGGGTCGCCGCGAATCGCCAAGCACGCGCACCTGCCCATGCAGTCCGGCAGCGACCGCGTGCTGCGCCGAATGCACCGCAAGTATCGTCCATGGCATTACTGCGAAAAGATCGAGAAGATCCGCGCAGCTATGCCGGGCGCGGCGATCGGCGCCGATGTAATGGTGGGATTTCCCAGCGAGACGAACAGTGAATTTGAAGAAACCCGCCACCTCATAGAAGAATTGCCATTTACGTACCTGCACGTGTTCACGTATTCCGCGCGTCCCGGTACGCCCGCCGCGACCATGCCAAATCAAGTGCCAATGCGGGTTGCGCGCGAGAGAAATCGCACTCTGCGCGAGCTGGCCGCGGAGAAGAAGCTGGAATTCCAGAGATCGTTCCTCGGTAAAACCGTAGACGCCATCACGTTAAACGTGTTCGATGGCGAACACACGGAGGCCCTCACAGACAACTACTTGAAGCTCAGACTCGCAGGGAAGCACGATCCAAATCACTGGGTCACGGCCCGGGTGGAGTACGTATCAGGCGGGGCCCTGCTCGGCTACCTGGAAGCCTGAACATAGAGCACCATTTCTGGTGCACCCGAAAACCGCGTTGACCCGCATTTCTGCTGCATTTAGACTGGTTGCGTTTCCTAAAAATGTCATACAGGACTCGCGATTGAGAATCTATCGCCCTACTCGTGAACTGCTCGCTCAAATTGAGCACCTACTCGCTGCCAACAAGCCTTCATTCCATCATTCCCCGCTGGATGACGTGATTGAAGTGCTGTGCCAGGGGCGCCGCTATTCTTGGGTGGGAATTTATCTGACCATCGAGGAGAACAAACAGCAATTGCTGGTCGCTGGGGGCGAAAACGGCCTGAACACGATTGCCTTGCCGCAAACCCGGTCGAAGATACTGGTTACCATGAAGCTGGCCGGCCGCGAATTGGGGGTGCTCGCCGCGGAAAGTGATCGCGAGAATGCCTTCGGCTCCGAAGACCGTGTGCTGTTGGAAAATGCTGCTGGCGCGCTGGCACGGTTTCTCGCAGGGAGGGGAAAATACCTGGTGCGTAAGGCGCGGTCGGCGCTTCTTCCCCAGACCACGTGCCGACTCACGGCCCACACTCCACCTCCGAAGTCAAACGAAGTGTCTCCGCAGCGGTAGGGGAGAAATGAGCAATCACCCTGTGCACTCAGTAGACGAGCTCAAGCGCATCGCCCTGCGCATGCGTCTCGACATAGTGAAGATGATCGGCGCCGCGGGCAGCGGCCATCCCGGCGGTTCGCTCTCGGAAGTGGAGTTGCTCACTGCACTTTACTTCCGGGTAATGCGGCATGATGCCAAGAATCCGACCTGGGCAGATCGCGACCGGTTCATTCTCTCCAAGGGACACGGCTGCCCGGCACTGTACGCCACATACGCCGAAGCCGGCTACATTGATCCCGGGCTGCTAAATACGCTGCGCAAATTAGGCTCACCGCTGCAAGGGCATCCCGATAAGCGCATGTTGCCTGTTCTCGAGGCATCGACGGGCTCGCTGGGGCAGGGCTTGTCGATCGGAATCGGAACCGCGATTGCTGCAAAGCTCGACAGGCGCGACTATCACACGTTTGTAATGGTCGGCGATGGTGAAATTGAAGAAGGGCAGATCTGGGAAGCAGCCATGTTTGCCGGTTTTCATAAACTGACGAATCTCACCTGCATCGTGGACAATAATCGGCAGCAGCTGGATGGATTTGTGAAAGATATTCTCGATCCGGCGCCGGTAGCGGAGAAATTTCGCGCATTCCGCTGGCGCACGGCGGAGATCGACGGGCACGACTTCGAGCAAGTGATTCCGGCGCTGGAAGAGGCGCGTGCAGCCAAAGATGGTAAGCCAACCGCGATTGTGGCGCACACAATCAAAGGCAAGGGCGTGTCATTCATGGAGAACAACCCGGAATGGCATGGCGTTGCGCCAAAACCGGAACAGGTGCAAGCAGCGGTCAGGGAGTTGGAGGCAGCAGCGGTGTAGAAAGGTTTCGAGCTTTGGCTCGAAATGGACGGCCCAGGGCGG
>QIAR01000076.1 GCA_003225595.1 Acidobacteriota bacterium
TGGCACGCGAGGAATTGCGGAGGGCGCTCGATGGCGTGCTCGACCTCGAGAGGCTGCTCAGCCGGGTCACGCTCGAGACGGCGAATCCTCGCGATGTGCTGGCCTTGGCAGCCTCGCTCGGGAAAATTCCGGCAGTGCGGGCAACATTGGCGCGACTCTCAACCGAGCGACTAAGGACATTGCATGCGTCGAGCGACGAACTCGGTGATCTGAGGGAGCGCATTGAGAAAACCATTGTCTCTGAGCCGCCGATTTGGTTGAACGATGGCGGAGTGATCCAAAACGGCATAAACGAAGAACTCGACGAACTGCGTGACCTGAGCCGCAATAGCAAGCAGCACCTGGCCCAGATCGAGCAACGGGAGCGGCAGCGGACAGGCATCTCCTCGCTGAAGGTGAAATTCAATTCGATTTTCGGCTACTACTTAGAGGTTTCAAAATCCAACCTGCACCACGTTCCCGCCGATTACGAACGCAAACAGACCCTGGTCAACGCCGAGCGCTTCACCACCCCTGAGCTCAAAGAGTACGAATCGAAGATTCTTGATGCGCAGGAAAAGATTGTCGAGATCGAGCGCCGGCTGTTTGCCGAGTTGCGGGTAGCGATTGCCGGTGAGGCAACGCGGATTCGACAAACAGCCCTGGCATTGGCTGAGGTGGACGTCTTAGCGGCCTTGGCGCACATTGCCGCATTGCGCAACTATTGCCGTCCGCAGTTTGATACCAGCGGTGGCGACATCGAGATTCTCGCAGGCCGCCATCCGGTTATCGAACAGCAGGAACTCTCCGGCGTCGGCGACCGATTTGTCCCCAACGATCTCTTTCTGAATTCGACCACGCACACCATCCTGGTGCTGACCGGACCCAATATGGGCGGTAAGTCTACTTATCTTCGGCAGACAGCTCTGATTGTGATCCTGGCGCAGATAGGATCATTCGTGCCAGCGCGTTCGGCACGCTTGAGTGTGATAGACCGCGTCTTCACCCGCATCGGCGCAAGCGATAACCTGGCCCGAGGACGCTCGACGTTCATGGTCGAGATGACGGAAACAGCGGCGATCCTGCACACGGCGACACCGCGGTCTTTAGTTCTGCTCGATGAGATCGGACGTGGCACCGCAACCTACGATGGCTTGGCCATCGCCTGGGCGGCCATCGAATACCTACACGCCAGAACGCGCGCCAAGACTCTCTTCGCGACGCACTATTTCGAGCTGACGGAGTTGGCCGAGCGGCTCTCGGGAGTGAAGAATTATCACGTGTCAGTGAAAGAAACCGGCGGAGGCATTGTATTTTTGCGCAAAGTGGAGCCCGGCGCTGCCGATCGCAGTTACGGAATCGAAGTGGCTAAGCTGGCAGGCTTGCCCAATGAGGTGATCGAGCGCGCGAGAGAAGTATTGGCTGAGCACGAGAGCGCAGAGCTCCGGTTAACAGATCACCTGGCCAGCGATGATCTGAGGCCCGCCCCAGCAGCGCAGCTCACGATATTCACGGCAATCTCGCAGCCGGTGCTGGAGCGCTTGCGTGAGGTGGACTTAAATCATCTGACTCCGCTGGAAGCCTTGAATTTGCTGGCGGAGTTGAAGAAGCAGGTGGACTGAGGGCCGTCGCTGGGCGCTCGTCGTCGGGCAGTAAACCTGGATTTCTGCCGTTGCTTAGAGTTGATTGAAAGGGCACGTCTTTCCAGGCCTGCCTACGGTCACTTTCCGGGTTTACGGCTAAAGCCGCGCCCTTCGACGGTGCTGCTTGGTGCACATGAGCGCGGAAATCGTTAGCCGTTGGAATTCATTGCCGATCGTGATGGAAAGAACAAAAGCAATTTCTAACCTGCGCAAGCAAGTCAGCCAACTCCTCATTATGGGCTTTGATGGCACCGAGATGTCTTCGCGCCTCAGTTCCCTGCTCACTCGCCTCCAACCCGGCGGCGTCATACTGTTCGCGCGCAACATCACTTCTGCAGCACAGACGCACGAATTGCTAAAGGACTGCCAGGCCCTCGTCTCGACGCCGATGTTCCTGTGCGTCGACATGGAAGGAGGCAGAGTCGACCGACTGAAAAATGCCGTGGGCCCGTCTCCCTCTGCGGCGGACGTGTTCGCCACCGATGATCCCAAACTTTTTCGCAAGCATGGCAAAGTGATCGGCGAATCCTGCCGGGCACTGGGTTTCAATACGGACTTTGCGCCGACAGTTGACCTTGCACTCGAGGCGTCGCGGTCAGTGATGAGTTCGCGTGCAGTCTCGGCCGATCCTAAAGAGACCGTCGTCTACGCCCGTCAGTTTCTGCGGGGATTACATGAGGCGGGCGTACTTGGTTCTGGCAAACACTTCCCCGGACTCGGCGAGGCCAATCTTGATACGCATCATGAGCTCCCCAACGTCAAGAAGTCCTGGAAGAAGCTCTGGAAAGAGGATCTCTACCCCTACCGCGTGCTCCGCCGCGAGTTCCCTTTCGTAATGGTGGCGCACGCCGCTTACCCAGCTGTGACCAAAGACAGTACGCCGGCTTCTATTTCAAAGAAATGGGTCAATGACATCTTGCGCAAGAAAATCGGGTATCGCGGGTTGATCATTTCCGACGACCTGGAGATGGGCGGAGTACTCCAGGCAGCCTCGATTGAACACGCAGCCGTGGAACACATTCGGGCAGGCGGAGATCTGTGCCTGATCTGTCATGAAGAGGATCACATCACCGGTTCGTATGAAACCCTGATACACGAGGCCGAGCGCGATCGCAAGTTTGCGCAACGCCTGACAGAGTCCGCTAAGCGCGTGCAAACACAAAAAAGAAAACTGCTCGCGTCCGTTCGATGGAGGGCGCCGGGTGCAGACGCCCGGCCTCCCTCGACCCCCAAACTGGAGCGACTCTCGCGCCAGCTTTGGGAATTCAGCGAGCAGGTGCGCCTGCAGACGATCGGTCGGAAGGAGCAGGAATGATCGTTGCGGGTGTGATGAGCGGCACTTCGGCAGACGGAATTAACGTAGCGTTGGTGCGGGTGAACGATACTCAAGTGCATGCAACCAAGACGCTCAAACTCCATCGTCCGCCAAAGTTCCAACTGCTCGGTCACGCCGAGTATCCCTATCCCAAAGATGTTCGCCGTGCGGTGCTCGCTAGCATGAATGCTGCCCGGGCAAATGTAGCCGATCTTGCGCGGCTGAATTTCCTGCTGGGCGAGCTTTATGCGGAAGCAGTTCTGGAAACGCAGCGGCAGCTGCGTCTGAGAGTCGACTTGATCGGGTGTCACGGGCAGACTCTCTATCATCAGGGTGAGGCCGCGTTATTCTTCAGACGCAGACTCGCGGTGACCTGGCAGATCGGCGAGGCTGCGGTGATTGCCGCGCGTATAGGCGTGCCGGTGGTCTCAGATTTTCGCCCTTCCGACATGGCGGCCGGCGGCAAGGGCGCGCCATTGGTTCCCTTCCTCGACTACCTGCTCTATCGCGACCCGCGCATCGGGCGCGTGGTGCAGAACATTGGCGGAATCGCCAATTTGACTGCGATTCCAGCCGGAGCAACGGCTGCACAAGTAATTGCATTCGACACCGGCCCGGGCAACATGGTGATCGATGCGGTCACCGAACGGCTGTTCCGTGAACCGTACGATCGCGACGGACAAATCGCTGGTTCGGGAGCCGTGCGGCAGGACGTGATCCGCGATCTGATGCGCGCACCATTTTTCCGGCGCAAGCCACCGAAGACGGCTGGGCGCGAGGAGTTCGGTCGCGAATTCGTTCACGAGTTTCTGCGCCGCTGTGGCCGGTCCTCGAAACCAGATTGCGTCGCGACCGCGACGGCATTAAGTGCACGCTCGATTGGGGATGCGCTGCGGCATTTTGTAGCCAAGCGGTCCGGCCGCTACAAGGAATTCGTGGTTTCGGGCGGTGGCGCGAAGAATCCAACGCTGCTCGCGATGCTGGCGAACGAAATAGGAACTCTGGGGCTGCAGATCCGTCTATCCGACGAATTCGGCTTGCCGTCGGATGCCAAAGAAGCCACGGCATTCGCGTTGTTGGCTCACCAGACCTGGAAGCGGCAGCCGTCAAACGTGCCATCGGCAACGGGGGCCAAGGGACCAGTTATTCTCGGCAAGGTTTCATATGCCTAGCCTAGGGGAGTACCTTGGCCACAAAGCCGCGAAGACACAGCCGATGCCTGCCCTGAGCGAACCTGAAGGGACGGCTATGGCTACCTGGCCCGTAATGACCCGAACCCTGGCGGTTCTTACGATTGTTGGTTTGGCTCTTTCCTTTCTCTCCTGCTCCAGCAAGCCCGACCCACACACCCTGGTTATGATCATCGAGAGCAGCCCCACGAATCTTGATCCCAGGGTAGGCCTCGATGCGCAGTCAGAGCGTATTGATGAGCTGATCTTCGATGATCTCCTCGAGCGTGACGAGCACCTCAATGTGAAACCCGCGCTGGCGGAAAGCTGGGAAATTCCTGATCGCATGACGTACGTATTTCGTCTGCATCACGGAGTGAAATTCCACGACGGACGCCCGCTGACTTCTCGCGATGTGAAGTGGACCTTCGACTCTCTGCTGCAGGGCAAAATTCGCAGCACCAAGGCCGCCGCCTATCGATTCGTGGACCGTATCGAAGCGCCGGACGACTACACGGTCATTTTCCACATGAAGGAGCCGTTTTCGACGTTGCTGTGGAACCTTTCCGACGGCGCGATCGGGATTGTTCCATACGGCAGCGGCGATGAAATCAGCCGAAAACCGATGGGTTCGGGGCCGTTTCGCTTCTTCAGTGCAGAGCAGGATAGAGAAGTTATCCTCGAGCGTAACGAGGAGTACTGGGGTGAAAAGGCACGCCTCGGACGGATACGATTCATGGTAGTGCCGGATACAACTACGCGCGGACTTGAACTGCGCAAGGGCAGCGCTGATATCGTCAACAACGCGTTGACCTCTGACCTCGTGCTCGCGCTCGAACGCGAACCAAATCTGAAAGTATTGCGCGGACCGGGCACCGTACTGAATTATCTTGCATTCAATTTGCGCGATCCCGTTCTGAAAGACGTGCGCGTACGGCAGGCCATCGCGTATGCAATAAACCGCCAGCCGATGATCGAGTACCTGTGGCGTGGCTTCGCGCAACCAGCGGCCAGCGTCCTGCCGGCGCAGAGTTGGGCGTACAACGCGGATGTGCCCACGTACGAGCACAATGCCGAGCGCGCGCGGCAGATTCTCGATACCGCCGGCTATCGCCCGGTCAATCACGTTCGATTTCACCTGGTCATGAAGACCTCCACCGAGGAAACCACGCGTCTGATCGCAGCCGTCTTGCAGCAGCAGTTGCGCGACGTAGGCGTTGCGCTCGACATCCGTACATTTGAATTCGCCACCTTCTTTTCCGACGTGACCAGCGGCGCGTACCAGCTTTATTCCCTGCGCTGGATCGGCGGCAACGAAGACCCTGACATCTTCGAGTACGCATTTCATTCCGCCAAGTTTTCGCCGCACGGTGCCAATCGCAGCTACTATTCCAATCCGCGCATAGATGCATTGATTGACCAAGCTCGCAGCGAGCTTGACCAGAACACCCGAAAGCAGCTTTACGCAGAAATCCAACAAGTCCTGGCGAAGGAGTTGCCCTACATTAATCTCTGGTATCTCGACAACATCCTGGTGCATTCGAAGCGGGTGCGGAATCTGACGCTGAATGCTTCTGGAAATTATGATTTTCTGAAAACCGCGGAGTTGGTCTCGGAAAAAGACTGAACCGCAGATGGGCGTCCGTTCTCGTAGAGACGTTGCTCGCTAATGTCTCGAATTAGGAAGGGAGGCCCAGCAAGCTGCGTCCCTACTATCCTTTATGGCGGTCACAACCTGTGGAGACCGCCGGGGCAGCACTGCCAGCGTGTTAACATCGAAAACTGGGGTCCACGTGCGAATTCTCTTTATTGGCGATATTTTTGGGCGACCCGGAAGAATGATCGTGAAAGAGCGCTTGCCGGAGCTGGTCAAAAATCATGCCATTGATCTGGTGATCGCGAATGGCGAGAACGCCGCTGCCGGTTTCGGCATCACTCCACCGCTTGCCGAGGAGCTGTTCGAACTCGGCATTGAGGTACTCACCTCGGGCAATCACATCTGGGACAAGCGCGAGATCGTCGACTACTTCCACATGGCCAACGGCAATCCGCACAGTCCCGCGCGCCGCCTGCTGCGTCCCGCCAACTATCCCGCGGGAATGCCGGGCTGGGGCCTATACCAGGGCACAAAGGACGATGTTCCCTATGCAGTGTTGAATCTGCAGGGCCGCGTGTTCATGATCTCCAACGACGATCCATTCCGCACCGCCGACCAATTGCTGAAGGAAGTCATGGCTAAGATTGTTCTTGTGGATGTTCATGCGGAGGCCACTTCGGAAAAGATTTCCATGGGCTGGTATCTCGATGGCCGCGTCACCGCCGTGGTGGGCACTCACACCCACGTTCCCACGGCAGACGAACGCGTGCTGCCCAAGGGCACGGCTTACATCACGGACGTGGGCATGACCGGGCCGTACGATAGCGTGATTGGTATCAAGAAAGAACTGATCATGGAAAAGTTCCTGACCAACATGCCCATGCGCTTCGAACCCGCCAGCGGTGATGTACGCCTGTGTGCGGTAGTGATCGATTGCGACACGATTACAGGAAAGGCACGTTCCATCGAGCGGCTCATGCTGCCACAGGCGGCTCAGGATAATGGATCCCGTTCATTCCGAAGCTAGAGGATCTCCTGCTGCAACCGGATGCCTGCGTCACGTCCTGCGCGGAATTGCTCCAGATGATCCAGGCGTAAGCTAAGCTCTCCGGGTGTGGGCACGGGTCTTACTGCAGGTTTTCCGTACTACGGCCCGTGCTCGGCGGCTCGCACATCCGCCCCCACACAATCCCTCAGGGGTCCGATACATCGGGCACATGCACTCAAAGGTACTAGCACCGGTCTAGAATCGGTTTCGAGCGCAGCTTTCCCG
>QIAR01000792.1:0-1774 GCA_003225595.1 Acidobacteriota bacterium
CCTCAGGAAGCGGGAGGAACGCATGCGTGAGCTGGTTGCGGGGAAAAATAGTCTGGCCTCATGTCGATTTTGTACTCTCCCATTCGACGTCCTAACAGAGCCGGGTTTCACATTCGACCGAGACTGTCGGAAGAGCCCAGCTCACAAACTGAAACAAAAAGGAGTTATGACGATGCGATTCATGATGTTGGTCAAGCACGCTGAGAAATCGGAGGCGCCGCCCAAGGAGTTCATAGACGCCATGACGATATTAGCGAAGAGGCGGTCAAAGCCGGAACCATTCGCGGGAGTGGTGGACTAGCCCCCACTGCGCAGAGCACCCGCGTCCGGCTTTCGGGTGGGCAAATCAAGGTGACCGACGGACCTTTCACCGAGGCCAAGGAAGTTGTCGGCGGCTATGCGGAGTTTGACCTGAAGTCGAAGGAAGAGGCGATCGAAGGAGCGGTGCGTTTCATGGAACTTCACAAAAAACACTGGCCGGGATGGGAGGGCGAGACCGAGGTTCGCCAGATCTTCGGGCCCGAGGACTTCGCGCAACATATAAAGGAGCGGTCGCGCATCGCGTAGAAGCACTCTTCATGACCCACAGGTCCGGGCTTGCGCGGGGGCATTGAAGATGGTGTGATGGGTGGCAGTGGATACTGACATACATCGCACCATCGACGCAGTCTGGAGGATCGAGTCGCCGAGACTCATCGCCGGACTGGCGCGGATCGTGCGCGATGTCGGACTGGCCGAAGATCTCGCACAGGACGCTCTGGTCGCCGCGCTCGAACAATGGCCGCAGTTGGGCGTCCCCGATAACCCGGGCGCCTGGCTGATGGCCACGGCGAAACATCGGGCGATTGATCACTTCCGCCGAAATACTCTGCTCGAGCGCAAGCACGGAGAGCTTGGTCGCGAGCTTGGTGCGAAAGAGAGGGCCGTGCCAGATCTGGATTCTGCTCTCGACGACGATTTCGGCGATGACCTGCTGCGCCTGGTCTTCATCTCGTGCCATCCCGTGCTCGCAACCGAGGCACAGGTTGCGCTCACGCTTCGTTTGATCGGAGGTCTGAAGACCGAGGAGATCGCGCGAGCCTTCCTCGTCCCGGAGCCAACCATCGCCCAGCGTGTCGTCCGGGCCAAGTGTACTCTTGCCGAAAAGCAGGTGCCCTTCGAGGTTCCCCGCCGGGCTGAGCTTGCCGCGCGTCTGTCGTCGGTGCTCGGGGTCATCTACCTCATCTTCAACGAAGGCTACTCGGCGACTGCCGGGGAGGACTGGATGCGGCCCGCGCTCTGCGAAGATGCGCTGCGGCTCGGGCGCATCTTGGCCGGGCTTGCACCGCAAGAGCCGGAGGTCCACGGCTTGGTCGCGCTGATGGAAATTCAGGCGTCGCGTTCGCGGGCGCGCGTGGGTCGGGGGAACCCATCCTGCTCTTCGCTCAAAACCGCGCACACTGGGACCAACTTCTCATCCGTCGTGGTCTGGTAGCGCTCGAACATGCCGAAAAGCTGGGCGCCGCGCCAAGTCCATACGTATTGCAGGCTGAGATCGCGGCCTGTCATGCACGAGCGCGCACCCCGGAGGAAACCGACTGGCCTCGCATTGTCACGCTCTACGCGGCGCTCGCCCAGCTCGCGCCGTCTCCCGTCGTTGAGCTGAATCGTGCGGTCGCGGTCGCGATGGCGTTCGGTCCAGCGGCCGGGCTTGAGCTGGTTGATGGCCTGACTGCGGAGCGCTCACTGGAGAACTACCACCTGTTGCCGAGCGTGCGCGGCGATCTCCTCAAAA
>QIAR01000792.1:1856-2901 GCA_003225595.1 Acidobacteriota bacterium
GCCGCCCGAGCCACAGTGACGAAAGCGGCATCTTGCGCTTTGCTGCGCGGCGGGCGAAGTGCTGGTGGGACGGCTTTGCTAAAGCTTGCGGGTCAGAATTGCCTGACCTGGAACCGCAGCGGATCTAACTGGTCAGGCGCGGGACCGTCTCTGGCCTGACCCAGCTGCGTTTCATTCTCGCGGGCAGGATTATCACCGTCCGCCGCGGCCGCGGCTGCCCCGCGCAACAGGGCCCACGTTTATTAGGCGAATCTCTCCCCCGTGCTCTCGTTTCCGAGGCGACACTCCACTGTTCCGGACGGCCAGCCAAACTAAATGTCGGGCTTTGCGTCCAGTAAACGTCACAGCGTCATTCCGCTGGGCGGCACCAACACTGTACCCTCGCTGGCCAGCATTTTCATGCTCCTCTGTGGTTGTTCGACCATCCGGAACTAATTGGTATGACACTTTGTTGATTTTGTCTTGACATGACATCTTTTGCAGCGTAGATTGCGCACTGACTTCTTCGAGTGGGTTGCTCAAGTGGTAGGAATTCATTCGGTCTTCCCGGTGGTTCTTCTAGGTGCTTCCCCTCGGCAATTCAATCTGAACGCCACTTCACCTGTGCACCTTTGTTGATAACCTATTCCTCGTTGACCTGAGCAAAGTCTCGAAGCTCCACTCTGGCCGGGGGAGCTCGTGGGCTTTCTTATCGTACACAGATGGAAGACACTCGAGTTGCAGCGGTGGATAGCTTAAGAGCTCACAACTTGCAAGCCGTGGTCTCTATCCGTAAGCGAAACCCTAGCTAGATATTCCAACAATTCTTTGATAGCGAGGTACCTCAAATGGAAACCACTGGAACAGCAGTTGCACGCATACAAGACACCGGAGCAGCAGTCGTCCGCAAGACTACCGGACATCACGGAGAAGTCCGGGGCCTCAACCTGAGCCGCCGCTCCTCGCAGTTCGAAGGCCGTTTTGGCAGGATGTTCCGCACGCTGCCGGCCGCTCAATTCGACGAACAAATGTTGAGGAAGCTCGCCGATGCCATGAGCGCCGAAGC
>QIAR01000083.1 GCA_003225595.1 Acidobacteriota bacterium
CTCGGCACCACCAACCGCGGCAATCCCTTCCACTACAAGATGGTCGAGAATGGCCAGGAAGTCACGCGCGACATCTCCGATCAAGTGATCGCCAATGCCCTCAAGCTCGGAATCGATGCCGTCATCACCATCGGCGGTGATGGCTCACAGAAGATTGCACTCGACCTTTTCCAGAAGGGCATGAGCATCGTCGGCGTTCCCAAGACCATCGACAACGATCTCTCTGCCACCGAAGTCACCTTCGGCTTCGATACCGCGCTGCACACAGCCACCGACGCGGTCGACAAAATCCATACCACAGCAGAATCATACCACCGAATCATGGTGGTTGAAGTTATGGGGCGCGACGCGGGCTGGATCGCGCTCGAGGCAGGCATTGCCGGGGGCGCACACGTCATCCTCATCCCCGAGATTCCCTTCACCGTCGAGAATATCTGCAAATACGTGAGCGAGCGTGAAGGCTACGGCAAACGTTTCACTATTGTCGTGGTCGCCGAAGGTATCCAGTTGCCCCCGGAATTGAAGGAGAATCGCCGTGCCGGATCAGTCGGCAATCTGGTCGGCAATGCCATCGCGCTGAGTGCTCACAAAGAAGTGCGGGTGAGCGTGTTGGGACATATCCAACGAGGGGGATCGCCTACACCCTTCGATCGCATCCTGGCCACGCGCTTCGGAGTAGCCGCCGTGGACCTGATCTCCGCGGGCGGGTTCGGCAAAATGGTCTGTTTGCAGCAGGAGCGCATACACACAGTAGATATCGCCCAAGCGGTCGGCCGGTTGAAGACGGTCGATCCTCAAGGCGAAATCGTCCGCGCCGCTCGGGCGATCGGCATTTGCTTCGGCGATTAACCAGAATGTAGCGGGTCAATTGGACACGGCGCTATCGATAGAAACCGCACACTTCGAAAATGGGCGCTAAGCGCGGCAGAGTTCGGAAATGAGGGTTTCCCTTCGATCAAGCGCCATTCGGTCGATGCGCTTGAGGACGAGAGCGTATCCAGTGAACGAGAGCACGGAGAATACCAGGAAGACGGGCGTCGCAAGCCAAAAACTTCCATAATGGCGCGCGAGTAAAAAAACGACCGTGCCCAGACCGAAGATACCAAACTGGATCCCGAAGCTGGCCAGGACGGTTGTCCGCGATGCGCGCTGGCGCCCAAATGTCCCCCAGTCTAATTTCTTTGGTGAATAAATTGAGAGCAGATTGCCCAGCGCGAGGTTTGCGGGTGCGGCAAAGAGAATTCCTGCGAGCGTCGCAATTGTAACGTCGACTGCGGGCGGCCGGTACATCATGCACACCGCGAGCCAGACAAGGACCGTCTCCAGTCCAAAGGCGGCCACATGTGCGAGGTTTTTTGCCAAGACAATTTTCCGGAAGCGCACCGGCGAAGCGAAAAAGAACTGGATTCCGCCGCCATCGGCTCCAAAATTGTTGTAAACGAGATTAGTCAACAACAGCAGCGCGTAGGCGCCGCCCACTGGGAATGCGAGATCGGGAGCACGTGCGAGAAAATTCCCGCCCTTCCCCGAAAGTCGAATAATTAGGAGCCAGAATACTGGCGTGATGAGCGTGAAGAGCATCGGGCCGCTCCGCGAAAGATACCGCAGTTCCTTCTCGAAGGTCGCCGCGATGGGTCCCGGAAATCCAAGCACACTCCAACCAAGACGAAGCGCCTGATTTTCCTTTCGGGAAGCTATATACCCGACCGCTTCGCTCAGATTCTCTCCCTGATATTGCGCACGCAACCGGAGATTCAGGAGCCAGAGAATTGCGGCCCCGTAAGGACAGAGCACCGCAAAGAAGCCTAGGCCCGCCGAGACCTGACCGTGCGACATCCGAGCAATCGCCTCTGCGGCGAGCCCGGGCGGCAGCAACCGCTGGGCTGGTGAAAGCTCGCGGGAAACCCGCACCACTCCGGGCCTGGGTTTTTCGCCGTAGCGGTTCATCAGTGGTCCGATCAATTGAAAACTGAGTATGAAAAGAAAAAAAAGAACGCCGATGATTTCGCGCGCCCGCCGCTGTGCCAGCCAGCGCTCGACCCAGGCGAAAATCATCCGCGCGAGAAGGAGGTTCACAATCGCAAACGCCAGCAGCACGAGTGCGGCCCAGATGAGCAGACGAGGATCAGCGAATCCGATACCAATCGTGATTCCAAGCAGCCAAAGAGATCCGAGTGCTGTGGCCGGATCTAGAGAGCCATAAACCAGGCGAACCAGAAAGTACGATGGATAACCGAGCGGGAAGCGGAGGAAATTCGAAGAGTCGAGATTTTCCGTAAATGCTGTCGCCATCAAGGGAAAGAGCTGCCAAAAGAGAAATACGGACCACAGCAGAATCGAGAGCCATCCGGCCTCGTCCTGAGATATAAAAAACCAGGCCGCCCCACCAAACCCGATGGCACCGCCAACCCCAGCTAAGGCAATAAATAAGCCCATGAAGATCCGGGAGGCCAGCTCCACACGTCCACGGACCGTTTGAAGGGAGTTGACAAAGAGCTGCCAGCGGATCCGTGCAATTGCGGCGAATTGCCCGCGCGCTTCCGGCGCGAAAATCAGCCAAGCCATGAAAGTTCCTGATCGGCGCGCCTCAAGTCGCCGACGGTCCGGAGAAAAATTTGTTCGAGCGTCAACTTCTCGCGCCCCGATTGTGTGGCACCCTCGGCGGCCACAGCCGGTACCCCTGTTGCAGCCTGTGCTTCCACACCCGCGCGAAGCTCTTCGAGTGAACCCTGCGCGACCAGTTGACCGCGATGAATGATGGCGACGTGGCTGCACAGCCGTTCGACGATTTCAAGTACATGGGAGGTGAGAAAAATCGTGGCGCCCCGTGCAATCATGCGCTGGAGCATAGCCTTCAGAGTGCCAGAGGCGATGGCATCCACGGCTTCGAATGGCTCGTCGAGGAAGAGAATCTTCGGCCCGTGGATCACCGCTGCGGCCAGCGCGAGCTTTTTCTGCATTCCGTGCGAGTAGTCGGTAACGAGTTTCTTCGGTTGGTCCGCCAACTGCATGAACTCGAGCAGTTCAGCTGTCCGCTTCGCTGCCGTCTCGCGGTCAAGGCCGTACATGCGGCCGACGAAGTTCAAATATTCCGAGCCGGTTAGCCGCCCGAAGAGCGCCATGCCTTCCGGCACCACGCCAATCTGCCGCTTCACCTCGAGTGGTTTCGCGATGAGATCGAGTCCGAGAATATGGATTCGCCCAGCTGTGGGCGCGAGCAGGCCGGTGAGCATCTTGATGGTGGTGGACTTTCCCGCGCCATTCGGACCAAGAAAGCCAAAAAACTGGCCTGGCGCGACGCGAAGGTTCACGTCATGTACAGCGACAAGTTCACCAAACCGGCGGGTCAGACCCTCCGTTGAGATCGCGGGAACGTCCATGGAATTCCCGACTCTAGCACAACGGAAGAAATCCTTTACGCGCGCTTGCTGCGGTTGGTCTTTCCTCCGTGTTCTGGGGAGCATTCCCCCTATTTGGCCCGCCGCAAACGAGTGCCTTTTCGAATGCTGATTTAACTCCCACCGAATTGGTTCTGTGGGCCGTTCGAATCTGGGCCGCCCCTACGCTCTTCAGGTGCATTCCCTGTCAACCTCTCCCGTGCACGGGGTCCCTTCCGCCGCGCTATATTGTTCTCTTGATCCCGGTGAAATTGCTACGACTGTCGCGAACGACAACGGCCGTGATGGCGATCATGCTGGCTGCGACTCTCCTACTTGCCAGTTGCAACCGTGGCCGCGGCAAAGTGCTTGAGGTTGATTATGTTTCCGCCTCACAGGTTCCTCTGCGTGACCGCGTGGCCGCTGTCTACAACAAGACGGGCGTCGTGAAGAATGGCGATCGCGTCGAAGTCCTCGAGCGACAGCGGCGATTCGTGCGCGTGCGCACCTCCAGCGGGACGGAAGGCTGGATTGAGCAGCGCCATCTCGTGAGCCAGCAGGTCTACAACGGTTTCCAGAAACTCTTGCGCGAGAACCAGAATGCTCCGGTGCAGGTTCATGGCACCACACGTAACGACACCAATATTCATGTCGAACCGGGCCGGGAGACCGAGCACCTGTACCTGCTTTCCGCCGGCGAGAAGCTTGCGATTCTGAAACGCGCCACTGTCGAGAAGCAGCCTCTAATCAAGGTGCCCGCATCCCCCAACGGCGCAAAGGAACCGTCAAAGTCCATACCGCCCGCTCTGGACGATTGGTGGCTGCTCCGCGATTCCCAGGGACGGGTCGGTTGGGTGCTAGCGCGGATGGTGGATCTCGATATTCCGCTCGAAATTGCGCAGTACGCTGAAGGCCAGCGCTTCGTGGCATTCTTTGTTCTGAATGAGGTGCAGGACGGCGACAAGAAAGTTCCCCAATATCTCGCGGTGCTGGCGGAACCCAAGGACGGCTTGCCCTATGACTACGACCAGATTCGCGTTTTTACCTGGAACGTGAAGCGGCATCGCTACGAAACCGCTTACCGCGAACGCAAACTCGACGGCGTACTACCGGTGACGGTCGGGCGCGAGAACTTTGACAAAGAAGGCAACCTCCCGGTGTTCGCGTTGCGCGTCAAAGACGAAAACGGAAACGTCACCGAGCGTAAGTACAAGCTGAATACGCCCATAGTCCGCCGCGTGCTTGCACCAGGAGAGCAGAAGGAAGAGCCGTCGAAGCGAAAAAGGCGTCGGCGGTAGTCGGTCCTTGAAGGATTACTCGCCAGCCTTTGAGTCACTTGTCTTCAGTTCGTCAAGAAGACTCTTACCCCACAGCGCGCCGAGAACTTTCCGGGAATGCGAAACAGCGATCAACAAGACGATTCTAGCAGGCGGCAGGTCGTGATCGCAGGTCACGCGTCGGCGGACTGCAGCTACTCCCCACGAGGTTCCATGCGGGGCAGCGGAGGCTCGTTTCCCCCATCAGCGAAAGCGTCGCGCCAGGTAGCGAGCACGCGCCGTAGCTTACTTATATCGATTCCGCCAAAGTCATCGGGAGAGCCATCCAGATTCCTTGTGCCGCGTTCGAGCAGCGAATGTGTGCCCACCAGGTTCCCAGTCGAATGGTGATGGAATGCGACCGCGATCTGAATCAGTCCCTGTAGGAATCTCTTTTCGGCAACCGGGGCAGCACGCCACACGTCTTCCAGGACTTCGTGCGCTTCGAAGAACTCGGCTTCGTTGAAGAGTTGGATTCCGCGAAGAAAGGCTTCCTGATCCATCCAGCCATTGTGACACGAGTGCAAGAAGCTCCGTTCCGGATACGGTATTTCATAGGAGCGCGAGCAAACTCTTCATATTTCAATAGTTTGCAATCGATCTAAATGCAACCACATGAAAACACGCCTTGTTGTCGCGTTTTGTTTTGGAACGTTGGTTGCTGTTTCACTGTTTACTAGTCGCTCTCTCCTGTGTAAACAGGCGTGTGAGTTTTGTTTTTCAGCCTTATATTTGCCTATTCACAGGTTCTGCTTCCAGAGACTTACTACGTCTAGGAGAGTTCAATGGAATACGATTTTCCTACCAAGATTGCATCGCTAATAGCTGTATTAGCGGTCATTTTCTGCGCCACCTTTGCCATTGCCCAAGGCATCGTCACCGGAACAATTTCGGGTACGGTGGAAGATCCTCAGGGGGCAGTGTTGACTGGTGCAAAAGTGACTGCAAAACATCTAGCCACTAATCGCGAATTCGATACAGTTACCGGAGCCGGAGGGACTTTCTCGCTGCGGAATCTACCGCCGGGCGCATACGATGTCAAGGTGGAGGCGCCCAACTTCCGTGCCTACAATGCGAAGGGTGTAGGGGTTAACGTGGGTACCGAAACTTCCTTAGGCACCTTCAAAATGGAAGTTGGTGCTGCCAGCGAGACGGTGACGGTGGAAGGAACCGCTCCGCTGGTTGAATCGACCACACAGGAGATTACGAACACTTTTGAAGCCAAGAAGGCTCAGGAACTACCGGTCGGGAACGCGCTGGATTCCCTAGCCCTTTTTGTGCCGGGTGTTGCGACTGCAGGCGATGCGAGCTTCAGCAACAACAACGGCGCGGAATTGGCGGTGAATGGACAACGTGCCCGATCCAATAATTACCAGATCGATGGACAGGCGAACAATGATAACTCTGTGGGTGGTCCATCGATTTTCTTCGGCAACCAAGACGCGATCGCGGAACTGCAGATTGTTACTAACTACAGCGCTGCGTATGGACGCAACCTAGGCGCCGTAGTGAACTATGTAACTAAATCAGGCACTAACGACTTTCATGGTTCGGGATACGAGTTCTATCAAGGCTCGCTCTTTGATTCGCTGCGGAATCAGGACAAGAATCCGGTCTTTGGCTTCTGTGTCCCTGGGGAGAATCCAGGCGACGGGTGCACCGTACCAAAGGTTTCCCGGTTTGTCGACAACCGTTTTGGAGGCACGGTTGGCGGGCCCATTTTGAAGGATAAGATGTGGTTTTTCGGGTCAACAAACTTTGAGCGACAGCGTACTGGTGGTTCGCCGAGTTCGTCGGCTCCATTGATTACGCCCACACCAACCGGAATTCAGCAGCTCCAAAGTGCCTTTTCGGGCAATCCAGCAGTGAATGCGCTCGCAACGATCGGCCCTACCGCGGTAAGCGGCGGAGCTCCAACTTTCGGTAATCTCCAAACGATCGTGGTTTCGGACGGATCTACCTCCGCTCCCGTTGAATTTGGCGAGATCACGCGTTTCGTACCCGCACCCTTCAACGATTACGAGGCGACCGGGCGCGTGGACGTCAAGGTTACGTCGAAGGATAACTTCTTCGGACGTTACGTCTTTCAACAGGAGTTTTTCGGCGGCATAGCGGGTTCAAGTCCATCTAACCAGAGCATTGCACAAGGTGACTGGATTTCCGAACCTGGCCGCGACCAGCAGATCGGGCTCGACTGGGTTCGCAACTGGAGTAGCAATTTCATCAACCAGGCCCGCGCCAGTTATTCTCGGGTCAGATTTGGATTCGAGGGAGGGTCTTTCCCCAAGTGCTTACAAGCTGCGATAACGACATGCCCCTCAGAGATCGACTTCGGTGATGGCACAACTTTGGGTCTCGGAATCGCGAACAATTTGCCTCAAGGTCGAATCATTAACGTATACCAGATTCAGGATAACGCCTCCTGGCAAGTTAGTCGCCACACGCTGAAAATCGGTGGGGACTACACCAAGCAGCGCTCACCTAACGTCTTTCTGCCCAATGTGAACGGTACCTTTAATTTCGCCGATTTCAACAGCTTCCTTGCCAATACTCCCCAATCGGTACGGATTGTTTCCGGCAATCCACACCTTCCCTTTAAGGAAAATGACCTCGCTTTTTACGTTCAGGATGACTGGCGCATTAAAGACAATCTGACTCTGAACCTCGGAGTGCGCTGGGAGTGGTTCCAGCAGGCTATCAATCTGCTGCATGATCGCACGGTCGCGCAGCAGACAGGCCCCAATCCTTTTTGGGACACCAGCTTGCCATTGGATAGGACGACTATTGCAAGCGTCCCGCAGGACCTTAACAACTTCAGTCCCGTGGTTGGTTTTGCATGGACGCCACGCATGTGGAAGGGATTTTTTGGGGAGGATAAGACAGTCATCCGAGCGGGATTCCGGATTGGTTATGATCCGGCGTTCTACAACATCTTCCTTAACACGGCGACGAATTCTCCGGTCGTGAATGCCGGTCAATTCCCGAATGCGGCAATGCCGACGCCCCCGGGTATACCACCCGGTGGCGCGACTGGCAGTGTTGTCCAGGCTGCCATCGTACCGCTAGTACCTACGGGAGGCGACCCTGGTAACCGTAAACAGGTGCTGGTGTCCAGGGACTTCCATAATCCCTATTCAGAACAATGGAACTTCGGCATACAGCGCTCAATCGGACAGAGGGTGGCAGCGGAGGTTCGCTACGTCGGCAACCACACTGTCGGCAATTTCCTGAACTTTAACGCGAATCCAGCGCTCGGTCCTCTTATCGACGCGGGCTTCGCAAATCTTATCCCGGCGGGTCTGGGTCCCTGCACCGATGCAACCCAGCCTGGTGGCGCCTTAGGCTATGTGGATTGTGCGCGTACCCGAGTGCAAGAGCGGAGCAATGGGGCCTACTCCACCTATCACGGTCTGCAGACGGAACTTAGGGTAGGCGGCTGGCATGGGGTCACCGCAACTGCGTCGTACACTTTCAGCAAAGTGATCGACAATTCCAGCGAGGTGTTTTCAACAGGCGTAGGCGGCAACACCACGTCATTTTCGCAGAATCCGTTCGATACAGCTAAAGCCGAGCATGCGGTCAGCGGTATCGATTATCCGCACGTGTTTGGTCTGGCGTTCATCTATGATTTGCCCTTTTACAAGAGCGGACGAGGCATGATGGGGCATGTACTGGGTGGATGGCAGTTGAACTCGACGTACCGGTTTACCACCGGACAGCCATACACGACTGTCCAAAGCCGGTTCGCTGGCGCAACCACGAGCCTGTGCGACCCAACAGGCACAATGAGTACGTTCTATGACGCGTGTCGTCCTATCTTGTCTAATGCCAGCCTGCCGTTGAGCTCCACTGGCATTTACTGCGACGGGACGACCGCGACATGTCTTGATCCGGCCGACCCGACCTTGAGTACTGCTTTGCCGACCGGTACTTTGGCCCAATACAATAGCTGCATTTTCAGCAGCTTTTCGACTCCGTGCGGGGCGACGACGATTACCTCCGCTCACTGGATCGTGAACGACGGAACAGCAGCAACAATATTGGGGTCCCCGTTCAAAGGGGTTGGTCGCAATACATTGCGCGGCCAACCTATTAGTACGGTTAACTTGAGCATGCTAAAGAATACGAGACTCAGCGAAAGAGTTACCCTGCAGTTCCGGGCGACGGCGTTCAATCTCTTGAACACTCAGTTCCGTGGTAACCCTGACCCGCTCCTCGACGACGTGCTTTCGGGGTCGTTCCAGAACACTAACTTCAACACTAATGGTGGAGGCACATTCGCCGGGAACATCGTGACTGACGGAATTGCTCAGCGCCGGTTGGAGTTCGGAGCCAAGATCATCTTTTAAGCGAACTTGCTCAAATCCTCTTCGGGCCGGCCTCGTGGCCGGCCCTTGTTTTTGCCTGAGTTCGGGCCGCAGTGACACCGCGGCACGGAGAATAGCGTTGTATCCTACTTCCCAAACATCGGGTAGTGGCTGGCGGCTCCCATGAAGAACAGCATTGGTATGGAAAAGAATGCGTTGGCGCGCGAGGTTAGGAAAGCCATGCGCGCCATGGCTTTTGATTTTTCTGGAATGGGAGTGCCGTTGGCGGCGTTTTCTTTTGTCCACAAGATCAGTCGCTTCTGAATGCGCCAGATGACGCC
>QIAR01000084.1 GCA_003225595.1 Acidobacteriota bacterium
AGGTTTCTTCGCCTGGCATGCGCGCCTGACGGTTTTTCCCCGTCTGATTGCCGTCTCTATTCGCCTCACGCATTTGCCGGTGGATTGGGCTCTCCTGCTGTGGCACTTCTTTTCGATCTTTCTGTTGCTGCTCGCATGCTGGTACATCGGGAAGCTTGCGTTTCGCAATCCGCATGCACACTGGGGAGGAGTGGCGCTGGTTGCATCTCTGCTTACGATCCCAGTCGCCGGCACTGCGCTCTACATCATGGACCAGTATCTGAACACGCGCTCGCTCTCCACGCCCGGGGTGCTGTTCATCATCATCAATGCCGTGGAGCGTAAGTTCGCGCGTGCTACCTTGTGGGCGCTGTTTACTGCTGCCATCCACCCGCTCATGGTTATCTTCGGAGTCTCCTATGTCTTGCTGTTGTGGTTCTTTTCGCGGCAAGTCAAGCCTCGGGAGGAACGTAACTATGCCATCGTAGCTGCTGCGCTTTTGCCCTTAGGTTTGTTTCCCCCCGTCACCAATGCCTATCGCGAGGTGCTTGATAGCCACTCCTACTTTTTTCTCTCGCGCTGGAAATGGTACGAGTGGCTCGTCGGCATCTTTGCGCCGCTCGTGCTGCTATGGTGGTTTCGCCGAATTGCTCAGAAGCAGAACCTGCCAGTTGTGAAATTCATGTGTCAGTCCTTGGTCACCTTCGGCTTGTTCTTCTTCGCAATGGCGCTCATCATCACCGTTCCGGCACGCTTCGCAAATTTAACGGAGTTACAGCCGATGCGCAGCCTGCATCTCGTCTATATCGTCCTGTTCATTTTTGCGGGTGGGCTGCTCGCGCAATTCGTCTTGAAGGATCGCGGTTGGCGATGGCTCTTGCTGTTTCTCCCCATTTGTGCGGGAATGTGGATTACCCAGCGGCAGCTCTTTCGCGCGACGCCGCATATTGAATTGCCGGGCACGGCTCCCAGGAATGACTGGGTCGAGGCGTTTCTTTGGATTCGCAATCACACGCCAGTGGACGCCCACTTCGCGCTCGATCCCGATCACATGAAAGTGCCGGGAGAGGATCAGCACGGATTCCGTGCGATAGCCGAACGATCGAGGCTTGCGGACAACGTCAAGGACAGCGGCGCGGTTACGATGTTTCCGGCACTGGCTGAAACCTGGCGTGAACAGGTGCGGGCCCAAGCAGAATGGATCAATTTCAAGACTGACAACTTTCGGCGGCTGAAAGAGAAATTTGGTGTGAACTGGGTGGTACTCCAGAAACCCGGAGTGCCCAGCCTAAACTGTCCGTATCAGAATAATGCTGTGCTAGTGTGCCGAGTTGAATAAAAGGTGAAATCGGAAAACGGTTTTGCACGCACTGTAAATAGGGGCAGTGCAAAAGAGCTGGCGGAGTCATTGCGCCTCTGCGAGCCACCGTTTAGCATCTAAAGCAGTATGTCGATCAGCACTGCGACGCGTCCGAGTCTGCGACCCAACATGGCCATCGGCGAGATCCTCAACTTCGCCTACGATACATTTTGCAGCAACAAAGTACGATTCGCGTTGACTGCCCTCGGCATGGTTATCGGCACAGCTTCGCTGATCCTGGTAGTCACCATCGGCATGACGGGCAAGCAGTACGTGCTGAGCCAGATCCAGGCGATAGGCGCGAACCTCATTTTCGCGGAATACGAAGGTGGTGCGCAGCGCATTACCAATATCACGCCCGACCCGCTGACAATCGACGACATGAATGCCGTGCTTGCCCAGGTACCGGGCATTGTTCATGCTTCGCCGGTGGTGCCGCTCGATGACCGCATCCCGGTCGGAGGCGGCAAGGAACGAGACGTTCGAATTCTTGGCGTCTATCCTGAGTATCAACATGTGCGAAACCTGGTCATTCTTTCCGGACGTTTTTTTGATAAGCAGGACGCGCAAGCGCGAAATAAGGTGGCCGTAATCACGCAGAAGATGGCCGAAGAGCTCTATGGCTCGTCCCAAGCTGCCGTGGGCAAAGTGATTAAGCTGAGTGGTTTGCCCTTCACCATTGTGGGGACTTTCAAGGAGCGCGTCGAGACCTTTGGGCAGTCTGAAGTCCTTACCAACACCATGGTCATTCCCTACACGGTAAGCCGGTACTTCACGGAAACGGGCACGGTGAGACAGATTTACTTTTCGGTCGCGGACCCGTCAATGGTGGTGCCGGCGACTGCGCAGATCAAGCGAGTCGTACAGGCGCGCCATCGGCCGGAATCGGTCTACAACGTCGATAACCTCACACAGCTGGTGGCGGTTGCGGAAAAGACCGCGAACGCGCTGACGATTGTGCTCTTGCTGATAGCCGCGGTAACGCTGCTGGTGAGTGGTATCGGCATTATGAATATAATGTTGTCGACGGTGAGCGCCCGCATTCGCGAGATTGGCATTCGCAAAGCGATCGGCGCCACCAGTCGCGAAATTCAGTTCCAATTTCTGCTGGAAGCCATCCTGATTTCTCTAATTGGCGGCGTGATTGGCATCGTCATCGGCCTGGCGATACCGTTTTCAGTTCGCTTCTTGACCGAGTACCGTATCCCCATCTCCGGTCTGTCCGCCATCATTGCTATCGTCGTTTCTTCGCTCGTCGGGGTAATTTTCGGAACCCTCCCGGCCACCCGAGCCGCGCAGCTTGATCCGGTGGAGAGCCTGAGGTACGAGTGAGCTCTCAGCCTCTAGCTTTTAGCTGTCACTTCTAGCTTTTAGCTGTCGGCCAGCAGTTTTCAGCTCCTGAGATTTAACAAGCACGAGCGAAAAAAGAGTAAGAGTTGGTGGCTGGAAGCTGATAGCCGGCCGTTGGATCAGCTAGAGACAACAAAACCGGGCTGGTTGACCCGGCTTGTCTTTCATCTGCCTGTCGAGGACGACTGGTTTCTGAAGTCCGATCAGGTGGTCCCCTTTTAATGGGGTTCTCGATTGCGGCGCCCACGTAGTAACCTGCGCCGTCTGAATTCGTAGTTACATGACCAGCGCTAGGTTTTCCAATTCGTGTTGAAGCACGGGCAAAGCACAACCCGCCATCTCGACTCGGCTGGCCGCATCCATGGCGGCCTGAGGCGATACACCGTATCCCCGCCCCATCAGGAAGATCTGTAGAACCTCGGCGGCCTCGCGGGAATCGATCATGCCGCCTTGCAGCAGATCGCTTCGTAAAGCCGCTAGCTCGGTAACTGAAAATCTTTCTTTCATGGCCGTCATCACCTCCGACCTTTACCGCTCTTGGTCTATTAGACTCATCGGCAGCCATAGACGTTGCATGCAATTCCGGTGCCGCAGTTACGTCCAGTTGTTACATACGGATAGAAAGGCAAATTGGTTTCATCAAGTCCTTTCAGCTGCGTAACTTCCAGAAAAATCGTGAAAAGGAGACGTGTCTGGAGTAATTGGCGCAAGGGCGCGCAGGGGCGGTTAGAGGCGTTCCGACTTGACACAGCGTGTCGTTCTGGGACGAAAAAACGCCACTTCCCTCAAGTGGTGAGAAACCAGCAACTAGGACGGGTCGATAGAGGCCTCGTCGACCAGCATGATGGGGATATTGTCCCGAATGGGATATACCCTCCGGCACTCGCCACACTTAAGGCTTTGCCCTTCGTCCTTGAGCACCAAGGGCTTTTTGCACACCGGGCAGACCAGGATGTCCAGCAGGTCTTTGTCGATCATGGCAGGAATTCTACGCCTTCCGTCTCAAAATACGATTGCCAATCTGAGAATCTGAATTGACGACCGAATGGGCATTCGAAGAGTGGAACGCTCTTTGCTTTCTCCGCGGCAGTTCTCTTCGGCCTTTGCGGCTGAGCACTTCTCTGTCGCATGGTTTACGATAAAATTTCACTTCGATCATCCCCCGAGAAATGAGGGCCCATGGGCGCAGTCATCCTGGACGGCAATAAAATTAGCAGCGAAATTCGGGAGGAAGTCGCGGAGGAAGTAAAGACTCTGACTGCGGCAGGGATGCGGCCGGGACTGGCTGTCATCCTGGTGGGCAACAACCCGGCCTCGGAGATCTATGTACGTGGCAAGGTGAAGAGCTGCGAGGAACTGGGCATTTACAGCGAGAAGCACACGCCGCTGGACACGATCTCGACCGGAGAACTGCTCGAGCTGGTGCAGGACTTGAACCGGCGCGAGGAAATTGACGGCATTCTGGTGCAATTGCCGCTGCCCGGACAGGTGGATTCCAAGAAGATCTTAATGGCCGTCGATCCGGCAAAGGACGTGGATGGATTCCATCCTGTCAATGTAGGCTTCCTCTCGACGCAACGGCCTGGACTGGTGCCCTGCACGCCGGCTGGGATCATCGAAATCCTCAAACGCAGCAACATCCCGATCGCCGGTCAGGAAGCCGTGGTCGTGGGGCGTAGCGACATCGTTGGCAAGCCTACTGCCATGTTGCTGATCAACGGAAATGCCACCGTCACCGTGTGCCACTCAAAAACCCGCGACCTTCCCGGAGTCTGCCGCCGGGCGGACATTCTCGTCGCCGCCATGGGGCGCGCCGGAATGATTACCCGCGATTTTGTGAAGCGGGGCGCCACTCTGATTGATGTCGGTATAAACAAGGTCACCGACCGAGCCGAGTTTGAGCGTTTGTTTGCTGGCAATGTGAAGCGTGAGGAGGCTTTCCGCGCCAAGGGTTCAACTCTGGTCGGAGATGTGCATCCGGAGGTGGCGGAAGTGGCGGGAGCGATCACCCCCGTGCCCGGCGGCGTGGGTCCTCTGACCATCGCAATGCTGATGGTGAACACGGTGAAAGCGGCCAAAATGCGGCGAGGAGCGGAGGTACCGGCGTTGTCTAGAGTATGATCTTCATCGCCGCGCCGGCAAAGAAGGACTGGCTGAATTCTCTATCGCTGAAGCCTACTCGGGATTCGGCGTGAGCGCCGAATGCGAGGGGGCTTTCATAGTACGCTGGAGTTAACACATTGAAGCTTTGAATGCCCACTCGCTGCCTCCTCTACTACATTACTGATCGCACCCAGTTTCCCGGCAACGAGCTCTCTCGCCGCCGCCGTGTTCTCGAAAAAATTGCCGAAGCTGCGCGTTGCGGTGTGGATTACATCCAGTTGCGCGAAAAAGATCTCCCGGCGCGCGAATTAGAGCGATTGGCTATTGACGCTCTGAGCGTCATCCGGGAAGCTTCGTCGCGCAGTTCCGAGATTCGGGATGCTGCCCGGGATGGGTCTCACCATCCTAGTCTGCTAATCAACTCTCGAACTGACGTCGCGCTGGCGGTTGGCGCCGACGGAGTGCATCTCCGGTCGGACGATGTGTCCCCCAGTGTGGTCCGACAAGTCTGGTGTAGGGACCGGCGTCTCGCCCGTCCGCTTGTAACTGTCTCCTGTCATTCACCGGCTGATGTCCTCCGAGCCCAAGAAAACGGCGCCGACTTCGCCGTTTTTGCCCCGGTTTTCGAGAAGCAGGACCTGCCCGAACTGCGCCCTGCAGGACTTGAATCCCTTCGCCGGGCTTGCCAATACCGGATCCCAGTTTTTGCCCTCGGCGGGATTACGCTTGAAAATGCCGGCAAGTGTCTCGAAGCAGGCGCAACAGGCATCGCTGGTATTCGCTTATTTCAGGAGAACGAGATTGTGCAAGTAGTCAAAAGCCTTCGTGGTTCATAACTGGCTGCTCTAGGTGCGCTATCCTTGAGAGCAGAACATGGCAGCGGCTAACCACAGGCCGACTATAAATGGGACGGAACTCAAGCCCGCCCTCCGCCGCATCCCGGAGGGCTGGTTCTGGATGGGCTCGGAAAGCGGACAGGACAACGAGCGACCTGTGCACCGCGTCTGGGTGGATGTGCTGCTGCTCGCCGTTCGACAGGTCACCAACGCCGACTACGAGCATTTTCTGCGGGCCACGGGAGCTTTGCCGCCGCCCTTCTGGGAGGATCCAAACTTTGCTCATCCCGAGCAGCCCGTGGTCGCGATTTCGTGGTTTGAAGCCCTGAAGTACTGCGAATGGCTCAGTTCGACTACCCGGCGGAAGTATCGTCTCCCTACCGAGGCCGAATGGGAGCGCGCCGCTCGCGGCGGGGTTGATGGCAACCTTTTCCCTTGGGGTGACGAGCCGCCGCAATCTCTACCTGACTACGGTGAGCGCTGGAAGACTGGACCTGAGCCGGCGGCACGCTACGCGCCGAATGGCTATGGTCTCTACGATATCTGCGACAACGTCCACGAGTGGTGCAGCGACTGGTATGCGCCCGATTATTATGCTGTCTCGCCAGAGCACAACCCGCGGGGTCCGGAAACAGGCCAGCGACGGGCATCACGCGGCGGGTCGTGGCGGCACCATATCAAAGTCGCCCGCTGCGCCGCCCGCTCCAGCATCCCACCGGAGTTCCAGTACGCCGATTACGGCTTTCGGGTGGCGTGTGATCTGTAAATGCTTAGGTGATCTCATCCTCTAAGTTGCGGTTTCTCAGCGAAAATGTATGCGCGCCGGCTCGGGTACTCCACGTCTTCTCCGTATGTTTCTCTCTCGATTGTCTCCTGCACACGAAAGCCGGTGGCATGCAACTGCTCTTCGATCTCCCTCGATTCCAAGAACCTTAAAATCCAGCGAAACCTGGTACCCCCACAATTCGTCCTCATGAACGGTTTCTTTTCCAACGTGGAACGCGAGCAGCAGAGTACCGCCGGGCCGGAGCACGGCGGCAATGCCTCCGCAGGAATCATCCGCTCCTTCGAGCGACAACATGTTGCCCTGAAAGAACTGAATTTCTGGTGTGAGTCGTTGAGCAAGTTCGATCATGCGCGGTGACAAGTCAATGCCGAACACGTCAGCCTCGCACGATTTCAGGAAGCGCGCGACATGGCCCGGACCACATCCCACATCACAGATCGGTCCTGATTTGACTGTATTTGCCAATCTCTGGAGTAATTGACGGTCCAGTGGCTTGTGAGCCGGCTCGTCAAAGATGCGCTTGCAGTATTCGTCTGCAATGCGATCGTAACTATCCTGCAGCTCTGAAAACCGATCCAAATGTCTCTGCCTGTATTGCAATGCTGCAGCCAAAACGAAGCG
>QIAR01000085.1 GCA_003225595.1 Acidobacteriota bacterium
TATCTCCGGACCGGCGCCGGTAATGCTGGAATCGGAAGCCGACAAACCGCGCCGCACTGTGTAGGCCGAGCGTGTTTTTGTAGCGCTGGCATCTTGCCGCAAAGCTGTCGAGCTTTGTTCGACCCGGACGGCCGGGGGCGGCCGTCCCCACACGAGTTTGGGAGCACTTATGGATTGGCGTCAACTTTGGGAAATCATTTCCGCCCCGGACAACGTACCGATCGTGGCACTAATCCCGCTGCTGGCCTTTTACATTTATCTCGCATGGAAACAGGCCAAGGCCAATGACGATCTGATTGCCGAGCTCGAAACCAATCCCGCGATGGCCAAAACTCATCATCGCAAGACCTGGCCCTTCAGACCCGGATGGCAAAAGGAAGTCCATGTCTGGCCGTTCCTCTTGCGCATCGAGTTTCTCGCTGCCATTATCGTCACCATCATCCTGATGGTCTGGTCCATTACGCTGAGCGCCCCACTGGAAGAGCCCTCGAATCCCAACCTGACGATGAATCCGGCCAAGGCACCCTGGTACTTCCTCGGCTTGCAGGAGATGCTGGTGTATTTCGACCCGTGGATCGCGGGTGTCGTCATGCCGACGCTTATCATCATCGGTTTGATGGTGATCCCTTACATCGACACCAATCCCAAGGGCGGCGGCTATTACACCTGGAAGCAGCGCAAATTTGCGATTTCAACGTTCCTCTTCGGATTTGTCATTCTATGGGTTTCGATGATCATCATCGGGACTTTCATTCGCGGGCCAGGCTGGCAGTGGTTCTGGCCGGGGCAAACCTGGGACCATAATCGTCTCATTTACGAGGTGAACCGCGATCTGCCAGACATTTTTGGCATCACCAGCAACCTTGCCAAAGCCATCTTCGGCGCGATCATCGTCGGCGGCTACTACCTGCTCGGCGGCTTTGTCGTCTACTCGCTGTTCCGGCGTTTCATGCGCAAAGATTTCCAACGCATGAGCTTGCTGCAGTTCTCCATTGTGCAGTTCTTCTTGCTCACGATGGTGGCACTGCCACTGAAGATGCTGTTGCGCTTGCTTTGGCATATTAAGTACGTCTGGATTACGCCTTGGTTCAACATTTAAGGTTCAGCGTTAAGTGGCTTGTCCTTACCAAATTCGAAAGTTGTCATTCCGATCCGGCATCAGCCGATGAGCAATCTTCTATTACATCGCGGGGAGAAAGCAGATTCCTGGAGGATAAACCCTCTGCGAAGACATTTCCGACATTTTTTCAAGATGTGAGCAGAGCCAATATCTGCGTGCAACATTGAATGGGAGGATGTGGTGCCCGAGAAACCAATCCCCGAGTATGACCCGCTCGTAAGCAAGTCTTACGCGTTGCACTATTTGATCGCGACGGTCATCCTCATCGCGTCGCTCTTCTGGGCCTTGTGGGATGAGGCTTTCGGCCAGCGACCCTGGAAGGCTTTCCAGGAGCAGTGGAAGGACCGTTACGGTGCGTTCCTTAAGACCGCAAAATCGAAGTCGGCCAGGTCCGAAAAGGACGTGCGACAGAATGCCGAGTACCAGCAACTCGAACAGGCCTGGAAGCAAGCGGATCACCAGTCTCGGTCTCGTAGAGAGGAAATTCAAAAACACCTCAGCGATCTCAGCGCCAAGATTCTTGCCGTGCAGAGCGTTTTTACCGACCGTCGTGCATACGTTAATGCTGTAACTTACGAGATCGAGACGGATAGCAGCACATCCGGCAAGAAGAGTAAGCAGGATGATCTCAAGAAGTTCAAGGATAAATTGGCCACCGTCGAATACCCCGATGGCACAAAAAAGAAGTACAACTTCGACCAACTCGAGGAAACTTACAACGACCTCAAGGCCGAACGCGCCAAGCTGGGCGCCGAACTCGCCGATCTCCTGAAACCTGTCACTGAAGCCAAGACAAAAGTAGACGAGTACATTTCCGAGCACATGGTTGATCTCACGCCGGGACAAGTCGAAGGTCTGCAGAGAAAGACCGAAGAGTGGGATCCCAAGATCCAGCAGATTAACGTGGCGGAAGCCAACATCGTCGACCGCTGCGAATCGTGCCACATGGGCGTTCGCGAGCCGCTGAAGCTTACGGCGGCTTCAATGACACCTAAGGACCGGAAAAGGCCCGATGACTACGCTCAGGCTTTTGTTAGCCATCCGGAGACCGAACTTCTCAAGACCCACGATCCGGAAAAGTTCGGATGCTCGCCTTGCCACCAGGGGAATGGCCGCGCTACCACGAGTGTTGAGAAAGCCCACGGCAATTATGAGCACTGGCTGTGGCCGCTCTTCCCGAAGGAAAACGTCGAGGCCGGATGCCAGACCTGCCACGCAGCCGACATGGTGCTGGTCAGCGGCGACGTGGGCTGGAATGTTAGCGAGGGCAAAGATCTGTTCCGCCAGAGAGGTTGCAATGGATGCCATCGCTATGAGGGATACGACAAAGAACCCGAGAACCTGCAATCCGTTGATCAGCAGCTCAAGCAGCTTGAGACGGAGAAAAAGGACAATGTGAAGCAGGCGGCCGACTTTATGAAGCAGGCTGACGCCGCTCAAAGCAATGAGGAAGCCAACAGACTGAATGACAAAGCTGTCGGGTTGAAAGTCGCGAACAGCAAGATCGACGGACGCATTCAGCAGCTCGATTTTCAGTCCCACAGCTTGATGCAGGATATGAAGAAGATCGGGCCGAACCTGAAAGACGTTCAGCTCAAATTGAACAAGAATTGGATTCCCGTCTGGCTGAGGAAGCCAACGGATTTCAGGCCCACCACCAAAATGCCGAACTTCCGCTTGAGGGACGACCAGATCAAAGCGATTTCGGCTTACATATGGCAGTCAGCGCTAACTGATCCCTTGCCCAAACAGAAGCCTGGCAATGCCGAGCACGGAAAGGAACTCTTCGAGACCCGCGGCTGCCTAGCGTGCCATTCTATTGACGAAGGCGATCAGATGCAGGGCGGCACGTTCGCGGCGAACCTCAGACGTGTCGGCGAGAAGGCCAACTACGATTACCTGGTACGCTGGATTCACAATGCGCGCGAGCGCACGCGCCCTTACTGCCCGTACGAGAAGAAAGACATTGGCCCCGAGGATTACGCCAAGAAGGGTTTGGCATACGTCTTTGACCTCGAACACAGTCAGTGTCCGAACGACGGCCACGAGCTTCAGGTGCAGAATATGACGGTGATGCCCAGCCTCCGCCTCAGTGTGGAAGACGCACAGGACATCGCCACTTTCCTGGAGACTCAGAAGAAGCAAGATTCTTCTTCTTACGCGGACGCCTCCTTCATGGACGATCCCAAGCTGAAGAACGAAGGCAAGAAGTGGATTCGCCATTATGGCTGCGCCGGTTGTCATGAGATTTCGGGGTTCGAAGACGAAGGCCGCATCGGCACCGAGCTCACGTTTGAAGGCAGCAAACCGATCGAGCGCCTTGATTTCGCGTTATTCACAGAAGCAGCGCAGCGTGGCGGTAAGGACCCGATCAGCAATCCAGAAGACCTGCAGCGCCTGCCCGACGGCCCGGCCAAGGCTCCCTGGTACAACCATAAGGGCTTCTTCGAGCATAAGCTCGCGGAGCCTGACATATACGACAAGGGCATGATCAAGTCGGACACGGAAAAGCTTCGCATGCCCAACGTACATTTGACCAAGGACCAAGTCCGCGCGATCACAACCTTCCTGCTCGGCAGCCAGGAGACTTCCCTTCCCGCCAGCTACCAGTACAAGCCGCAGGATGCGCGGCACGATATCCAGGAAGGTTGGTGGATTGTTAAGAAATACAACTGCATGGGATGCCACCAGTTCATTCCCGGCCAGAAGACCATACTGATGGGAATGCAGCGCTACCAGGATGCCCAGGAACAGCTTCCTCCTAAGCTCTTGACCGAAGGCGCGCGCGTGGATCCAGAGTGGCTGCGACGATTCCTATCGAATCCCGCGCTGAACGACAAAGACACCAACCGCAATGGGGTTCGTCCCTACTTGCAAGTTCGCATGCCCACGTTCTCGTTCTCGGATAACGAACTGCGCAAGCTGGTGCGTTTCTTCCAGGCGCTCTCGCAGCAGCCGATCCCTTATATTCCGGAACAAGTGCCGACGCTCACCGCAAAAGAAAGCGACATGGCGCGCAGCCTGTTTTCGAGCACGGCGGCCCCCTGCCTAAAGTGTCACGCTACCGGCAATTCGCAGCACGACAAGATCGCCACCGCGCCCAACTTCCTGCTCGCAAAGGAGCGCCTGAAGCCGGATTGGGTCGAGCGCTGGATTACCGATCCGCAGGCCATCAGCCCCGGCACATCGATGCCATCTGGACTGTTCAAGCAGCAACAGAATGGCCAATGGGTTTTTGCCGGTCCGACGCCGCCATCGTTCCAAGGCTACGACAAAGATCATCGCAAGCTGCTAACCGATTACATCTTCCAGCTCACACCGCAAGAACAAAGGCGGGTTGCGGCAGCCATGGGACATGCACAGGCCTCCAGCAGCGGTCGCTCCTCAAAAAACAAGGCGTCCGGGGGTTCAGCCCGCCAACTCGAAACGCATCCCGCCGTGCGCCAATCCGCATCAAATGGCGGTTCGCGTTAAAATATATAGATATGTTGAGAGCTTTGAGACCTCAAGAAAGGTGCAGCGATCATGAATAAGACATGGTTAGCTATGCTGGGCTTGCTTGCCCTCGTCGGGCTGGCGCTCTTGGCGAGCTGTAGCAAGAAGACGGGCGAAGAGCAATCGTCCTCCCCGACTTCGGAGTCGAAACCACCGGCAGCCTCCACTCCAATCGATCCCGCCACCGCGGCTACGGTTAGCGGCACTGTTAAGCTTGACGGCACCCCTCCCAAGCCGGCCAAAATCGACATGAGCCAGGATGCCGCTTGCAAGGGCGACAACACCTCCGAGAACGTGGTCGCGAAGGACGGCGATCTCGCCAATGTTTTTGTCTATGTGAAAGAAGGTCTCGGTAATCGCAACTTTGATGTTCCGAAGGACTCGGTGGTCATCGACCAGAAGGGCTGCCGCTACCATCCGCACGTTCTAGCCGTAATCGCCGGACAGAACGTGGAGATCAAGAACGACGATCCCACCACGCACAACATTCATCCCACCCCAAAAGACAATCGTGAGTGGAACGAGTCGCAGCCGCCAAATGCCGCGCCGATCCAGAAGAGCTTCGCGCGTGAAGAAATCATGCTGCCAGTTAAGTGTAACCAGCACCCCTGGATGAAGATGTACATCAGCGTGGTAAAGAGCCCGTTTCACGCAGTCACGGGACCAGACGGCAAATACGAAATAAAGGGTCTGCCGCCCGGTGACTACACTCTTGCTTTCGTACACGAGAAACTCGGCGAACAGGACCAGAAGGTTACACTCGCTCCCAAAGACAGCAAAACGGTTGATACGACTTTCAAAGCAGGCGGAATGTAGCCCGGACGGTCTGCTAAAATGTTGAAAATTCCGGAGTGGGCTGGAAGAATAGGGTCCACTCCACTTCTCTCAGGAAACCTGTGGGGTCTCACAACTTAGACACAAGGTTGGCAAGGAGCAACTTCTGAAGGGCCTCGCTGCACCCTACAATCGCCCACACCATGTATTCGCCGTGTTCACCGCCTGCGCGACTTTTGTTCTGATTATTGCCGGAGCACTGGTGACCAGCAACGATGCCGGTCTTTCCGTGCCGGATTGGCCCACAACTTTCGGATCCATCTACAAGATGCCCCACATGGTTGGCGGCGTTGAGTGGGAGCACGGTCATCGCATGGTCGCCGAGTTCGTCGGTTTGCTGACGATCATTCTCGCCATTTGGACTTGGCGAACGGAAGGCCGTCGCTGGATGCGGATTCTCGGCGTCGCTGCCCTGGGAACGGTGATCGCGCAAGGGATTCTCGGCGGCATGACAGTTCTTTTCTATCTGCCACCAGCGGTCTCAAGCACGCACGCGGCATTGGCGCAGACGTTCTTCTGCATCACGGTTGTCATCGCACTCTTCACTGGCCGGAGGCGAATTGAGGAACAGCCGCGGGTTGAATTCGACACCCGCCGCCCCAGCCTGGTCACTTTGACCTGGCTCTCGATCTTTGTGCTTTATGTCCAGCTCATCTTGGGTGCAATGTTCCGCCACAGAGGCTTGGGTTGGTGGCCGCACGTGGTGCACGCAGCCGTAGTTACTGTGGTGCTGTCTTGGACCGCGATTCGTGCGCTGTCGCAGTATTCGCGCATTGAGGCGGTTCGGAAACCGGCTATCACCATGCTGTCGTTGATGATGGCGCAGTTGTGTCTCGGCTTCACCGCATTTCTGACTCGGGTCGCCTGGGGGCATAATGCGGTTCAACCCGAACTGCCTATGGTGATCTCAACCGTAGCGCACGTTGCAGTGGGTGCCTTGCTGCTGGCGACTGCGGTGGTATTGGCTATTCAGGTCTGGAGACACGTGCCGGTTGCCTTTGAAGAACGAATTCCCACTCGGGAGCAGAACCCCGTAGCCGCATGAGCACAGCGACTCAAGTTCTCGCCGTTCCTCGCAATAGCGTGCTGACGCGGGCGTGCGACTACGCCGAGCTTACGAAGCTGCGGGTAACGACGCTGATAGTCATGACGGCATGGTGCGGATACTACTTCGGCGCGCTCAAATCTGGCAGCTCGTCTCTCTCCTGGCGTCTGTTCCACGCTCTCCTGGGAATCGCGCTGATTGCAGGCGGCACCGCCGCATTGAACGAGTTGATGGAGTGCGATATCGACAGCCAGATGCGCCGCACAGCGCTGCGTCCCCTTCCCGCGGGCCGAATGAGCTTGCTGCACGCTGGCATTGTTGGTGGGCTCATGACGATCGGCGGCGCGCTCTATCTCGGCCTTGCGCTGAATCCGCTGACCGGATGGTTGTCGCTGGCCACGTCGGCTGTCTACCTCGCGGCTTATACACCGCTGAAGAAGATCCACCCGATCTGCACGTTCGTCGGAGCTTTCCCCGGGGCCATGCCTGGCGTCCTCGGCTGGACGGCCGCACGCGGGCGTCTCGATTGGGGAGCGCTGGTGATGTTCGCCATCGTCTTCTTCTGGCAGTTCCCACACTTCTTCTCCATCGCTTGGCTATATCGAGAAGATTATGCAGCGGGCAGCGTCCGCATGCTGCCTGTTGTCGAACCCGACGGCAGGTCCACCGCCCGGCAGACCATCTTGTATTCAATCGGCCTGATACCGGTAAGTCTGGCACCAAGCGTTCTTCACATGTCAGGAAGAATTTATTTCGCTGGCGCCCTTGTTATGGGATTGGTGCTGTTCGCCTTCGGTGTACGTCTTGCGAGACTTCAGTTGCCGCTCAGCGCAGCCCGTTCCAAACAGCGGGCGCGTCATCTATTGCAAGCTACGGTGTTCTACCTGCCTCTGCTGTTCGCCCTGATGATGATTAACACGGTATCGTCGTAGAATAGCCTGTGGCTTCCAAAGTACCCGCATTCGAAGAGCTAGGTACCCGTACCCGAGCCGCCTCAGCAACTACTCCTGGCATCTCTGTCCAGAATATTGTCCATTGTTATGAGGGACGCACAGCGCTCAATGGTGTCTCTTTTGAAGTTCGTCCTGCGGAGCTCTTCGGTCTTTTAGGACCCAACGGCAGCGGCAAGACAACGCTCTTCCGAATTCTCTCCACTTTGATGATTCCGACTGCGGGGCGCGCCACCATCGTGGGTTTTGATGCCGCCAAAGATCCGGATGGTCTGCGCCGGCAGATCGGAGTGGTCTTCCAGGCGCAGAGCATCGATGCGAAGCTGACCGCATACGAAAATCTATGGCACCAAGGACACCTTTATGGCCAGCGTGGCCCGGTGCTGAAGACGAGGATCAAAGAAATTTTGGGGCGGGTAGGGCTGGCAGACCGCTCAAAAGAGCGGGTTGAGACTTTTAGCGGTGGCATGCAGCGGCGAATCGAATTGGCGAAAGGGTTACTGCATCATCCGTCGGTCCTGCTGCTCGACGAGCCGACTACAGGGCTTGATCCGGGGGCTCGGCGTGACGTGTGGCAGTATCTCCAGCTTTTGCGCAATCAGGAGCATGTCTCGGTAATCGTGACCACGCATTTAATGGAAGAGGCGGAACGCTGTGATCGGCTGGCAATTCTTAATGAAGGAAAACTGGTCGCGCTGGGAGCTCCCACGGAGTTGAAGCGCGAGATCGGCGGCGATGTGATCCTGCTCGAAGCTCGCGATCCGGAATCTCTGGCGGATCGCATTCGCGTCCGCTTCAACGTCGAAGTGGCGGTTCTGAACAATAAGATTCGGCTTGAGCGCGAGAATGGGCACCGCTTTATCACAGATGTGGTGGAGGCGTT
>QIAR01000086.1 GCA_003225595.1 Acidobacteriota bacterium
CGAGATCATAAGCAAGACCTGTAGAACTCTGGCCCTGCTTCAGTAAGTGCGATGAATGACGCGGGGCTTTCTTGAGGGGCTTCGAGCCCTTTAAGGCACGAACCAAGCCTAACCCGAATTAAGTTCAAGAGCTTCTGACGTTATTCCAGCGACTTAGGATCGGAGTGGTTCTTGGGGCTCTTCTTGTCCAAGAGCGCGACAAGTTCGCTCGCACTTGGCGGGGCTTTCACCTTGCCATCGCGGACGATTTCTTTCGCTGTCAGCTTTTGTCCATATAGTTTTTCGTTGGCGCTGCCATCCGAGCGCAGGGTAGAGCCGAGGGGGAGATCAAGAAGGCAGAGAAGGAAGCTAAGGACGCCAGCCACGAGTCGTAAAGGGCTGGCCGATTCCCGGTTCCAGAAGCCGAAGCGCTTTTCCCCTCCCAAATTTTGCACCGGCAGGGCCGGGCGTAGCGTCGAATAAGGTTAGGTGAGCGACTCATTCCAAAGCAAAGAAGAAAAGAAGGACGGCAAACACAAACCGAATCTCCGTGTTGTAATGCCGGAAATATGGGCGTTGGTAAGCCCCCGCAAAGGACTGCTGGCGATTGGTCTTGTGTTAATGGCGATCAATCGTGTCTCAGGACTGGTGTTGCCATATTCGACCCGCTTCCTGATCGACAATGTCGTCACAAAGCACCAAATGAAGCTGCTGGGCCCGATTGTAGGAGGGGTACTTACTGCCACCCTAATCCAGGGGGTGACTTCCTTCACACTTACTCAGCTTCTCTCAAAAGCAGCGCAGCGCCTTATCGCTGACCTTCGCCTGAAGGTGCAGGAGCACGTAGGAAGGCTGTCGGTTACCTACTACGATTCGAACAAGACGGGCACTCTCGTAGCGCGCATCATGTCGGACGTGGAAGGCGTCCGCAACCTCATTGGCACAGGACTGGTCGAATTCCTCGGGGGGCTGCTGACCGCCGTGATTGCTCTGGTGGTCCTGTTTCGAATCAGCGCTAGCATGACGCTCATGGCTATAGGATTTCTGAGTGTCTTCGCGCTAGCTCTGCGCAAGGCATTTGGAATCATGCGTCCCATCTTCCGTGAACGCTCGAAGATCAATGCTGAAGTGAGCGGCCGACTGACCGAATCTCTTGGCGGCGTGCGCGTGGTGAAGGGATACCACGCCGAGGAACGCGAGCACGCCGTTTTTGGCAAAGGCGTACAGCGCTTACTCGACAACGTTCTCAAAACGCTTACTGCCACGTCGATCATGAGTCTTTCTTCCAGCGTCTTGCTCGGAGTTGTCGGCGCGGTGGTCATGTTTGTGGGCGTACGGCAGATTTTGGCAGGCACGCTCACACTTGGTGGCTTTTTCACTTACACCATGTTCCTTGGCTTCATGGCCGCTCCGTTGTTCGGAGTAGTCCAGATCGGAACTCAACTTACTGAAGCCATCGCGGGGCTGGAGCGCACTCGCGAAGTGTTAAATGAGCATCGCGAAGATGAAGACCCGCGCCGCACAATCGCTTTGCCTGAAGTTCTGGGGGATATCGAGTTCCGCCACGTTGGTTTCAAGTACGAAGCCGGCAAGCCGGTGCTTCAGGATGTGTCTTTTGAATCGAAGCCCGGCACCGTAACCGCACTGGTCGGATCATCGGGATCAGGGAAGTCCACAATCATAGGGTTGGTTGCCGCCTTTCACGTTCCTAACGCAGGGCAAGTAATGATTGATGGCACTGACCTCTCAACGGTCAAGGTGAGCTCTTACCGCACGAATCTCGGTATGGTTTTGCAGGATTCCTTCCTGTTCGACGGTACGATTCGCGAGAATATTGCATTCTCTCGCCCCAATGCGACGGACGAAGAGGTCCTGCGTGCCTGCGGTATCGCCCGTGTAGACGAATTTGCGGAACGCTTTAGAGAAGGCTACGACACCATCATTGGCGAACGGGGCGTGAAGCTATCCGGCGGACAACGTCAGCGGGTCTCCATTGCGCGCGCCGTCTTAGCCGATCCGCGCATACTGATCCTCGACGAGGCGACTTCCAGTTTGGATTCCGAATCAGAGCAACTGATTCAGGAAGGCCTTTCCTCTCTTATGAAGGGCCGGACGACCTTCGTGATCGCTCACCGACTTTCCACGATCCGGCGCGCCCATCAGATCCTTGTGGTCGAGGCGGGGCGAATCGTAGAACGGGGCACGCACCAGTCGCTTTATGCAAACGGCAGCCGCTACTTCGATCTCTACAACCGGCAACATGGCTTGGAGGCAAACCTCTTTCTGGCGCCAGGAGAAGGCGATAGGCTAGAGCCGGAGGGAAAGGAAGCAGGTGCCAACGGACGCGAGGCCACGGTTGACCCGCTGAGCGTCATCCGGGGATCGGGAACTTAGAAGACCGGTCACAACGCACTCTCGGTAGAGATGACCAACACAGACGCGGTCGCCATTCTGGCAAGTAATGTTTCCCGGCACCACAAGCTCGGGACTACGCTCATCCGCGCCGTCGATGAGGTGAGCGCGGAGATCAAGAAAGGCGAGTTCGTTGGATTGCTGGGCGCTTCCGGCTCCGGGAAATCTACCCTGCTGAACCTGATCGCTGGTCTGGATCGTCCGACTGCTGGCTCAATCGAAGTGCTAGGTCGCAACTTGGCGCAAATGTCTTCCGAGGAACTCTCTCGTTACCGTCGGTTGAAGGTAGGTATGATTTTTCAGTCCTTCAATCTGATTTCTTCCATGACTGTGATCGAGAACGTCGAACTGCCGTTGCGGTTCGCCGAAACCGAGCGCAGCAAGCGTGAGCGTCTGGTACACGAAGCCCTTGACAGAGTGGAGATGAGTCATCGGTTAGCTCACCGTCCAAGCGAACTGTCCGGGGGCGAGCAACAGCGGGTTTCGATAGCACGGGCTCTTATCAACAATCCTTTGATATTGCTTGCCGACGAGCCCACCGGCAATCTTGACAGCCGCACCGGGGGCGAGATCATTAACGTGATTCGCCGCTGTAACCATGAGCTAAAGATGACGGTTGTGATGGTGACGCATGAGCGTTCCATTGCGGAGCAGGTTGCCGAACGGATGATCCTCATGACGGATGGCCGGATCACGGAGCAATCTCCGCCGGCCCATGAGGTGTGTCGATGAAGACCTACGACCTCCTCGAACTCGCCGGACGTAACTTGCGTGAATCCGTGCTGCGTAACGGGCTTACTACTGCTGGTATCAGCATCGGCGTCGCCTCACTGGTCGCCATGCTTTCTCTTGGCTCCGGATTGCAAGATCTCGCCAATCGACGGCTTTCGCGTTCAGGGCTCTTCGATACCGTCTATGTAACATCGTTTCGAGACTTCCGAGAAAGCGGCCCGGAAGAGCGAGAGCGCAAAGCGGACGTCAGTAAGGCTCGTCCTCTGGACCAATCTGTTCAAAAAGACCTCGAGAGTATTCCTGACGTTCTTGAAGTCGAACCGGAGGTTCGGTTCATGGGCGAGGTGCGCTATGGAGACGCCACGCATGCTGCCTTTGTTGCCGGCTTGCCACCTTCGGACAAGGGCAACGAAAACTTCGAAGGAATGAAAGGACGTTTTTTTGCCTCTTCTCATGCGCAAGAAGCCATCGTGCAAATGGACTTTGCCAAAAATCTTAACGAGAAGGACCCAAACTCAGTAGTTGGCCAAGACCTGATCTTGCGCTATGCCGAGCGGCAGTCGTTTCGAGTGGACTCCGATCCCAGTTCGGGGATGAGTGACAGTTCGGGATTCAGCGTCGTTCGCAAAGAGCAGAAGCTCAAAATTGTCGGCATCATTGATCAAGAGCCATTTGGCGGAATGCGGAGTATCTCGCGGGCTCGCCTCTTCATTCCCACGCAGCTCGCAGACGACCTTAACATGATGCAGTACTCCGACTTGCGCGGTATCACCGGCGATGCCGTGGGCCAAAAGACCTATCTCGCTCTGGTGGTTCGTGTAACGAGCGCGGGCAGGGTGCAGGCGGTTCAGGACGCAATCAAAAGGCTGGGATTCCGCACTTACTCGATACTCGATGCCACCAAAGGACTCCGCCAGTTTTTTGCCGTCCTCGATTTGTTCCTTGGAATTTTCGGCAGCCTGGCGCTTGCGGTGGCTTCACTGGCCATTATCAACACTCTGGTAATGGCTGTCCTGGAGAGACGGCGGGAAATCGGCATCATGAAAGCCGTTGGAGCCAGTGATGGCGACGTGAAGAAGTTGTTCTTCGCCGAGGCAGGAGCCATGGGACTGGCCGGCGGCATCTTGGGTGTGCTGCTTGGTTGGTCGATTGGTCGGTTCATCAACTTCGGGGTAAACATCTGGTTGCACCGGCGCGATCTTCCGCCTGAGACGATTTGGTCATCGCCGCTTTGGCTGATCGGAGCGGCGATCGCCTTCTCGATTTTAGTCAGCCTGGTAGCTGGGCTCTATCCGGCAGCACGTGCCTCGAAACTAGATCCGGTACAGGCTCTGAAGTATGAATAAATGGCGCGCGGCTGCGGCTACCTTCACTTTCCTTATCATTCTCAATCCCTGTGCGGCGTCAGCGTCCAGCCGGGCGGAATGCAATGCCGTGAAGAGCGCCATCCTAGGTCATTCTGTGCGCTATTGCGCGCTGCTGCCCGAGAGCTTCGATACGGATAAGGCCAAAAGATTTGCGGTGCTCTACCAGCTTCACGGCCTCAGCGATAACGAACAATCCTTATTGAATCTGGGTGTGTGGAGCATGGTCGACCAACTCAGAGAAAAGAAGCAGATCGGCGACTTCATTGTGGTCACGCCCGCCGCCGGATCCACCTTCTACGTGAATTCGCGTGATGGCCGTGTCCGCTATGAAGACTTCTTCATCAAGGAATTCATTCCTTACATCGAGCATAGGTATCGCGGATTCGGCGCGCGCGCCCGGCGTGGGGTTGGCGGAATCTCTATGGGTGGCTACGGCGCTCTGCATTATGCGTTCAAGTATCCGCAGTTGTTCGGCGCCGTTTCCGCACATAGTGCAGCATTGATTGAAGATATTCCCGATGGAACCATGTTTGGCGACGTGGAAGCATTAACTCCGTTCGGACATCCGTTTGACGCTGCTTACTGGCGGTCGAACGCGCCCTTCACACTTGCACGAAAATCAGCGGCGGCGCTGAAGTACATTAAGATTTACTTCGATTGCGGCACCAACGACGACTACGACTTTGAAGCCGGCGGACAGGCGCTTCATGACGAACTAAGCAAACTCGGCATCGCTCATGAATTCCATCTCTATCCCGGGGCGCATAATCTCGCCTACTTCGCCCAGCACCTTCCGGCCTCGTTGGAATTCCAATCGCGCGCTCTGACCCACCAATGAATTCGTCGCCTTAACGTGACAAACCCAAAGCGAATGCCTTTTTGGGGCGCGCTCTGCCTTCTGGACGAGTGAAAGATCAATGCCCTCAGACACAAGCTGGCTTCGAACAAAACTGCCAAACCAATCGTTCCCAATGCAACCCACAAGGCGCAGCGGAGTCCCAAGACGTTTTAACCCCTACTTCGGTCCAGCGAGCGAGCCTGCGAAAGCGCAGAACAACAATGTCTTTCGCATTTACCGCTATACCGAGAAAGGGATTGCAAGAGCACGGGCGGTGATCTGAACAGGAACACGCGCTCGATTGCATTTGAAGGGGTGACTGTCGCAACCGTTCACGGTCGAAGCCCAATCGGCTTCGTGCCAAGTCTTCAGCTCAAATCAGTGCTAGTAAATGTCCTGGAAATCCGCTTTGTTAAATTGCACACCTCCTCGATCCTTGCCTTTGATTCTGGGCGAGTGATGGGCAAACCGTCAGTTGAGACCCCCTGACGGAAGGCAAGGCTCAACTTCAGGGTCACCGACCAGATTGCCATAGGGGCGGCGGTCACCCACCGACCCCTGCCACACCCAAGAGATGGCCGCCGTATTCTTCCGCGGTGTAAACAGCCTCTTATCCACCAACACCATGATCCGTGGACAGCCTGCTGAGGTCGGGGAACAATTTCTGCGAACGGCTGGCCACCCCAAGGCCACCTACCGAGTCGCTCGAGCGCCACAGGGGAGCGCGACGGTACAAAGGTTATCGGGAATTTCTAGCACTCTGGAGGAATCCGGACCCTGATCGCCCTGAAGTCGCTATCGCAAAGGAGTTTCTGCCCCAGACACAGAGCTCACCGTTCGAAGGCCAGACCGCGAGATGAACACCGGGGCGTTCGACGGCAGGAGCTATCTTGGTGAGCGCACCGGGCTCAAGCGCGAGCGGACGAGCGAAACGCATGGCGTTCGCGGTGTGCTCTGGCGATAGGTACGCCAGCGAAATCGTAGGAACGTATCCTTCCTCGCGGCGAAGACTGGCCCAAAAAGCCGCGTCCACCATGGCGGCTATAGAAGCAGCGTCGGGAGAAACCGCGAAACCATCGGCGCCGTGGCGGCGAGCAGCGGCGATGTGTCGCGCAAAATGGGGTGCGACAGCGTCGGAGAGAGCTTGGGCAATAGAGGACGAACCAGTCATCAGTCCCCTTGATTGTAAGGTCGCTTCCACTGTCGAAGGGACGGCGCTACCAGGACGAAGATATTTCTGGCTGAGACCATCAGGCGTTCCTCACAGCGACGCTTTCACCGATCGCGCGGGCCAGCGTCTCCAAGTCGAAGTCGGCGTCGTGCCGCTGACCGTTGATGAAGAATGTCGGCGTTCCGTTTACGCCGCTGCGCACGCCTTCGGAAAAGTCCTTCCGCACGCGCCCGGTGAATTCGCCAGATTCGAGTGCTCTTGCCAGCTCTCTCGCATCGAGCCTCAGACGCTTCGCCAGGTCCGACAGGAGTTGATTGCTGAGATCCTGTTGGTTTTCATAAATGAGGTCATGCATCTCCCAGAACTTGTCGTGGGTGGCGGCAAATTCGGCCGTCTCGGCGGCAGCTTCGGCGTTGGGGTGCATTTCGCGCAA
>QIAR01000787.1:0-1170 GCA_003225595.1 Acidobacteriota bacterium
CTTCCAAAGCGGAATGCCGCCACCCCACCCAACAAATTTGGGGTCGCCATAGTAGGCAATGTCATGGCCCTTCTCGGGATGCCGGACTTTCTCTCCAATTTCCTTTGTAGGCTTGCGCTCTCGTGCGGCGGTCCAGGCTTTATTGGCGGCGATGCGGATGGAAGAGATCGGAGCGCCATCCATGCGGGCAAATGCGATTAGCTCGCCATGCGAATCGGCCACAGCGATCACAGCTGCCTTTTGCATCTGCAATGCCCTTTCCACGATCAGGTCGACGATCCTCTTCGCCTCGGAATACTCGATAGTCTGACTTGTTCTCATCGCGGCTTCTTTGTCTTCGGACATTCAAACCGGCAGACACTTCTGCCTTGCACCTGGGGTCGCTTTCGTCTCTCCAATCGGCCCACCTCTGTCTTGTGGGAAGAATTGTAAATTAGGCAAATGGAAGCACCGCAGCGCGAGTTCGTCATTGATGCGGTTGAGGATGACAACCGCGGAGACTGGACAAAAAAGCTCCGGACCAAGCGTAAGCCTGGTCCGGAGGATCGAATCCACACCTAAAACAAGAATTTCAACCCAAACTGGATGAGACGAGGGTTGTTCAACTGTGAGGTCACCTTCCCAAACCCGTTGTTGCTGTTGGAGGTTCCTCCGACAAAACCTGTGCCGGGGAAACCAAACTGCGGGTGATTGAACAGGTTGAAAAACTCCGTCCGGAACTCCAAACCCATCCGCTCACCGAATGAGGTCTTCTTGAAGACGGCGAAATCAAAGTTCTTCAATCCGTCACTGCGAAGCGATGAATCCACCCGCGATTCGGATCCAAAGCCCCACTGTGGCGGAGCAGCGAAGCAATTAACGTTGAACCACTGGTCGAGTTTGCCGTTTAACCCGCTGCCGTGAGTGGATTTATCGCATCCCGGGACAACGTTAGGACGGATATTCGCAACTCCCAGGTTGGCCTTCCCCAAGGCTGTGTTGTCCCCAGCCCACGTAATTTTTAGTGGGAACCCTCGCTGGAAGGTCGTCACTCCGTCGATTCCCCAGCCGGAAACCACCTTGCTGGTCACTCCAGTTACGCTACCCAGAAATCTCTTCCCATGCCCGAAGGGAAGATCAAGAACGTAGCTGATCACTAGGCGCTGCGAAACATCTTGTGAGGAGAGCGAT
>QIAR01000787.1:1220-2974 GCA_003225595.1 Acidobacteriota bacterium
TCTCCAGCCAACTGGTGAGGGTGTCAGTGTTGCTAAGCAACTTCGCGTTGGTGTAGGCCACAAGTAGAGTTCCACCCCCCTGGAACCTTCTGGTCACCGACACCTGCAGCGAGTTATAGGTGCTCCCGCAGCAGCCGAATCCTGCAAGGGTCAAGCCCGTGTATTGGGGATAAGGCCGGTTAAGTTGGCCGGCAATGATTGTGGGGCCCCCTATGGTGGCGTTCGGACTAGTTAAAGCCATAGGATTCGCAATCGGCTGCGCGATGGTGACAGGTTGGCCAGCCGCGAACTCAGAAGCAGCTTGTGTAACAAAGGAATCGGGTATCTGGTTGACGTTGGTATCGAACTGCGGCAGATGCACGCCGTGCGAGCCTGCGTACGCCACGTCTGCGAAAAACCCGGCTGGGAGCTGCCGCTGGACGTCGAAATTCCACTGCTGCACGTAGCCTTCCTTGGGATCCAGATACGGTGCAAGGCGCACTGACCCGGCGGCCGCTGCAAACGCCGAAGTGTTGCCATTCCTTCCGGGCGGCAGAACGATTCCACCTAAACCAAACGGTCCCGGTTCAGCGCAGCTGAAAGTCGCGAAGGTCGCGGCCAACAGTGTGCACTGAGTTCCGTCCAAAGTGCTAAAGGGAGTGAGTCCGCCGTTCTTCGTGGCGGTAAAGGGTGTACGCGCAAGGTTGACCAGGTCGAGATCGGGGTTCACCCCGAACGAGACATAATTCGGAATCCAGAAGATACCGTACCCGCCGCGGATAACAGTCTTTGGGTCGAAACTGTATGCGAATCCAACCCTCGGCGAGAACTCCTTCTTATTCAAAGGCAGGTTGTTGCGGCTGTGGTTCCGGCCGGTCTTGACAAGGAACGCGTCGCCATTACATGAAGAACCCACGGTGCCACCGCACCCCGTGACCGTGGCATTGATAGCCTTAGGATCAAAGTAGGTCAGTCGGTCAAAGCGCTCGGACCAAGTACCCTGCAGTTCGTAACGAAGCCCTAGATTCAGCGTGAGCTTTGGGCTCAGGTGCCAATTGTCATTGAAGTAGAAGGCACGATACGTCTGACGACCGGCAGTCTGGGCGGGAACTTGTGCCTCACCCTCATTCTGGTTGACGAAACTCCCCTGGTTCTGGGATAGGCCTAACAGGAAATCAGCAAAGGCAAACCCACCAGTTGCGGGGTTAGTGAGTGTGGGAGCGCCGGTGCTAGTCGTCCAGCTCCCACTAAAAGCAAAAGCTCCGCTGGCAATGTTGGTCTGGAAGTAGTTGTCCAGCCCGAGCTCGTACTGTCCGCCGATCTGAAAAGTATGCTTACCACGAATCACGGTGAGAGCCGGCGTAACGTTGTATTGCGTATTGTGATCTCCAATAGCGCTGTTTCCTTGCGATTTGCCGACGTCGTTGGGAAAGGGGAAGGCGGGTGTGGGCGGGGTTCGCATGGGGTCAGGCGGGGCGTTGTAGTTGGCGGGCCAGCCTAGCGACGTGAGGTCAAAGCCCGAAAGTATGGGCGCACGAGCATAGACGAAACGACTGCCAGCGATGTTGATGTCGAAGATCGTGGTGGGCGTAAACGCGTGGTTGACATCAACCGCAAGGGCCTTGGTGTGATAGTTTTCGGCACACCGGTCGAAACAGAGCCCGGTTCCGAATGGATCGGTCGGCAGGTCGAGCAATCCGAAGTATGTGAACCGCCCGAAGAGGCGAGTCTTATCTGAGATGTTTTGGTCCACCCGGGCGACAAATTCGTTGTGG
>QIAR01000087.1 GCA_003225595.1 Acidobacteriota bacterium
CCAAAAGTGACCGGCAGGCTTGTTGACGTGAAGATGATTCCCTCCCTGCGACGGCTGCAAAAGCGCCGTGTTCCCAGTGCAAGCCCGAGCTGGCGGCAGATCTTGGAATACAGGAGATACTCTGCTTCATTACAGGGTGTACCGGATGGCTTCAACACGTCTACCGCTGGATCGGAAAGAATTTAGTGCTCCCTGTGTCCTCATTCCGCGGCTATGACGGCTACGGTTGCCTGTAGTTGAAGGCACGCGCTCAGAATGAGCCCTCACCTTCAGGATTCAACTTATGATCTTGCGATCTTGGGACGTGCCCAGGGCGCGATCGAGGTTAAATGCGGCACTGATCAGTCCCATGTGAGTGAATGCTTGGGGAAAATTTCCCAAGGCTTCACCACAAGGTCCGGTTTGCTCCGAATAGAGCCCGAGATGGTTAGCGCGCGCCAACATTTTTTCAAACAGCCACTGTGCTTCATCGAGGCGGCCCATGCGAGTCAGCGCCTCCACCAGCCAAAAGGTGCACATGTTGAAAGTACCTTCGCCGGGTGGCAGTCCGTCGCCAGGGATGGTTGGGTCGTAGCGGAAAACCCTGCCGTCTCTCAGCAGCCCCCTTTTGCTAACCGATTTACTGATTGCGTCTACCGTTTTCGCCATCATTGGATCTGTAGGAGACATGAAGAAGACAAGTGGCATCATTAGGACAGACGCGTCCAGTGACGAACTTCCATAACTCTGGACGAACGCCTGCCGTTCCTCGTTCCACCCCTTGGTGAGAATCTCTTCATAAATCTGGTCACGGCATTTGAGCCAGCGGCTCCGATCTGTTGGAAAGGAACGTTTTTCGGCGAGCCGTAACCCACGATCCAGCGCCACCCAGCACATCAGTTTAGAGTGCACATGCTGCCGGGGTTCTCCACGAATTTCCCAGATTCCATGATCCGGATGTTGCCAGTAGTCGCACACCCAATCGATCAATCTCCGAAGGTCCCGCCACAGTTCGGAGGAAATCGGCGCCCCATACTTGTTGTACAGATACACGGCATCGACCAGCGCACCGTATATGTCGAGTTGCAACTGCTGGTAAGCACCATTCCCCGCTCTGACCGGCCGAGAGGCGCAGTAGCCTTGCAGGTGGTCCAGGGGTTCCTCGTGCAGGTCACTGCGGCCATCGATGGCATACACGGTCTGTAGGCCGCCGTTCTCTGCGAGTTCGCCGCATCGTTCCTCCATCCAGGTCATGAATCGAGAAGCTTCATCCGTCAGACCTATGCGAAGCAAGCCGTAAATTGTGAATGCGGCGTCTCGAACCCAGTTGTAGCGATAATCCCAATTCCGCTCGCCTCCAATCAGTTCCGGAAGACTGCACGTAGGCGCAGCAACGATGGCTCCGGTAGGTTCATAGGTGAGCAATTCCAGCAGTAGCGCGGACCGATGTACCATCTCCCGCCAGCGACCTGTGTAACTGCACTTCGCAATCCAGCGTAGCCAATACTGGGCCGTTTCCTCCAACACTTCGTCCATCTCGATTTCGGAAGCAGCGGTAATCTTCTCGGAACCGTTCAGCATTGGGCGTAGAACGAAGGTGACAGTCTCAGATTCTTGGATCGAAAATGTCGCCTCAACGCCGCGGTCCATAGGCTGAAGCGGAACCGGCGATATAAGGGCGAGACTTAGTTCCGACGAATGAAAAAGTGCGGCACCGGATACAACGTGGGTTCGATGAGTGTCGCGAGCATAATTGAATCCGGGCGTGCATTCCAGCCGAAACGATAAGGCTCCGCTGACTGCTCGCACGCAGCGAATAAGTCGGGATGGCTCCCGCGATCCGACCTTAGGGCGCATCGGCATAAAGTCGAGTACCTCGCCTACGCCCTCAGGAGTGAAGAAACGGGTAACCAGGATATTGGTGCCAGGCTTGTAAAGTTGTTCGCATTTGGCGGTGTTCGCTGCGGGAGCCATCTTGAAACGGCCGCCTTTGAGATCATCCAAAATAGCGGCGAACACACTGGGCGAGTCGAATCTCGGGAGGCAGAGCCAGTCGACCGATCCGTCCTTACCGATCAACGCGGCGGTCTGCAGATCGCCCACGATTCCATAATCGTTGATAGGTTGATATCCCACGTCCGTAATGTATCCGATTTTGATTGGAATTCTGAAACAGCGATTCAGCGGCGCGGCTTCGGGCGTTTGGGAACAAAATAACAGGGCAGGAGCTAAGGTAATTTTGTCACCAACCTACAGTTGGGGAGGGATTGTGCCTGTTCCGGGTGACCTGTAATGTTTACGAGAGATGCATTCCTAGTATACCAACCACCCCGGGCAGGCGCCGAGAATGTGAGATGGAGCTCTCGACGCCCGCCTCCCGCCACTTTAAGACAGACGCAGTGAACATGCAGTGGATGTGGCCAAACTTGTCCAGCCGACCACTCGCGCTAGTCCTCATCCTGCCGAGCAGCACCGGGAAAAAACGTCGGGTGCAAGCCTGGAAATATACCCACCCCGATCCGCGATTCCCCACTGGCGGCGGTATGTAAAAACGTGCACATTCCAGTTGTGGAGAATGTGTGAAACCCGAAGAGCCTCAACGGTTTGCATTTTGGCAACCTTTATGCTTCAGGATTGACGACCGACTCAACGGGCTGGACTCTGAAGTACGGCTTGCCACATTAACCCTAGCAACTGACTAACACTTATACGTGCGCGTCGGCTCGTGGCCCACTCGAAATCAGTCTAGTAATCAGGGACCACGGCGCCGAGCTTTCTGCGCTCAGAGGAAAGCCAATTTTGTCCAATCTTCGTATCCTGGTAGCAGATGATCATGAAGTAGTTCGTCATGGCGTGCGCGCCTTAATCGAAGGCCATGGTGGATGGGAAGTCTGCGCTGAGGCTTGCGATGGGCGAGAGGCGGTAGAAAAGGCTCTGCAGTTCAGGCCCGATGTCGTGGTTCTCGATATTGGAATGCCGAACCTGAACGGCTTGGAAGCCACGCACCAGATTCTTCGAAGCGTTCCTCAATCGCGAGTGCTGATTCTCACCATGCATGAATCAGAACAGGTAGTGCGCGAAGTATTGGAGGCAGGGGCCCGCGGTTTCTTATTGAAGTCCGATGCGGGTCGGGATCTCGTGGCTGCGATTGAAGCTTTGGAGCGGCAGAAGACGTTCTTCACTTCAAAGGTAGCGGAGATGGTCCTGGAGACTTTCTTGAAGCACAAGCCTCGGCTAGCTGATGAAGGAGGTATTCGGGAGTTCCTCACGCCCCGAGAACGCGAAATCGTACAACTGCTGGCGGAAGGAAAGAGCACAAAGGAAGTTGCCGTGACCTTGCGTCTGAGTGTGAAGACGGCCGAAACCCATCGCTCCAACATCATGCGCAAACTGAACTTACATTCCATCAGCGAACTCGTGCTGTTTGCCGTTCGGAACAATATTGTTCACGTTGTGCAGGTGCCGGGCGAAAGTCGAATTCCGTGACGGAAGGCTTCAGCGATGGGTTCCACCCCGCGTCCTGTGAGGACACGGATATTCCCTTGGTCTAGAGTTCGTGCCGAAAGAATGCCCATTTTTGCACCCCTGGGCATGATTTCAGATGAAATCTCGTTCGGCAGGAGTGGCTATATCTGAAGCTTCGCGGTTCGCGTACATGATTTCCCCCCATGGGCTAAGGGCTGTACCGGATTCACGGAACTTGATTGCAAGCCTAAACTTAGTCGTGTCAAAGGTATAAACGAGCAAGTCCTATAAACGAGCAAGTCCGAAGACCGAACCTGTACCTGAATTTGGGAAAAACAGACAACTACTAAACCAGGCAGGACAAATTCCAGAGGAAGGAAATCGGAGGAAGAGGATGAAAAAAGTTCTACTATTGCTATCTGTCTTACTGCTGGCTACAGCGTTTGTCTATGCCCAGACACCCTCTAGTCAGAATCCGTCTTCGGATCAGACAAGCCAGAGTCCGTCGACTCAGAGTTCGTCGCCGGATCAAAGCAGTCAGAGTCCGTCGACACAGAATCCACCATCCAGCCAAACCCCGTCCACACCACCATCCAGTGAGACGCCGTCTAGCTCGAGCACAACCAGCTCTACGGCCAGTGGCAACACAATCCAGGGCTGTCTGAGCGGATCGAGTGGAAACTACACGCTGACCCAAACCAGCACTGGAAACGTCATTAAGCTGGTTGGAAGCACCGATCAGCTCCAGAATCATGTCGGACATGAAGTGCAGGTGAGCGGCCAGATGGTTGCTGCCGGGACTGGGACGAGCAGCAGCAACCCGAATGCCCCTAGCACCAGCAGCAGCTCCAGCACTACAAATCCGAGCACAGGCGCGACCTCGAGCACCAGCGCTAGCAGCAGCTCGGGCGCGGCGGAGAACAGCTTTCAAGTGAGCTCCGTAACCATGATCTCGGATCATTGCGGCTCAAGTTCCACTGGAACGTCTGGAGCCACTACTCCCCCATCCTCGGCGGCTAATACCTCGAGCAGCTCGAGTGATATGAGCCAGTCGAGCGCAAACGCGACTTCACCAAGCGCAGCCACGCCTAGCAGCAGCGCAAGCACGAGTAGCAGTGCAAGCACTGCGACGCCCGACACGAGCGCCAGCGCCCCGAGCAGCAGCGCGACTACTGCTACTCCGGCCACGAGCGCAACCACGCCGGCGCCTGCCAGCGGTGAGAGCGCGGCTACGCCTAGCATGAGCAACCAGGCCAATCCTCAATCCACGCAGAGCGCGACGAGCAGTGCAACCACTAGTGATCAGAGCGCTCAAAGTGCTGCGGCGGAGCCCGCAGGGGGTAAGGCCGCTGCCGCCAATCAGGGCAACCTGCCCCAGACCGCCTCTGAGCTACCTTTGATTGGGTTGCTCGGCTTAGGCCTGTTGGCTGCAGGACTCGCAGCCTCCAGAAGAATGAAACGCGGAGTCGGTACGATCAGCTGAGCGATGTCTCCTAGACGCCCTGGAGCGAGTGCGCACTGCCAGAGTTCGCCGAAAGCGGACTTCTGGCAGTTCGCGCATTTCTTCAGCCGACCGCATTCCAAAATCACGGACCCCGGAACCGAACCGGCAATCGCAAGGGAAGAGGCTTGCTCGCACGTAAATTTTCGCAGGTTACTGCCTTCTCTGCTCACCTTGGCAGGACTGCTTCTGATCTGCTATGTCTCCCTTGAATATGCCTGGATGTTAATCGAGCAGAATCGGCTCGCCCGTGAATTGCAATCGCAATCCAGCCTCAATCAGGCAGCGAACACAGCCGGAAGTTCGGACCTGGTACGTCTGGTCATTCCGAAGATCCACCTAAGTGCGGTGGTCGTGGAGGGCACGTCGCGGAAAGCACTCCTCGTCGGTCCGGGTCACGTCGCAAACACCGCCAGTCCCGGAGACACCGGCAACGCGGTATTAGCAGGACACCGAGATACGTTTTTTCGTCATTTGGGAGAGTTGTTGCGAGGCGATTCCATTTACGTCGAGCGTGGGGGGAAGGTTTATGAATACCAGGTCACGGACACAAAAGTTGTGGAACCACGCGAGATATCTGTCCTGAAGCCGTTCGCGGGGAACCAATTAACGCTTATCACCTGCTATCCCATTCATTATATCGGCCCAGCGCCAAAACGGCTGATCGTCTTTGCACAGTCCTCGAATTCCGCCGGTCAGGGCGAGAACCGACCATTTGCAGGCGATGAGAGCCGCTGATCCCCGCCAAATGGGGCAGCATTTCAAACCCCAAAAATCCCCCGCTCTGTGTACATTTGCCGTTGTGGCGTGCCTCTTACATCACCCCAGCGCACATTTAGAGCAGCATGGACTTGTTCCAACCCTATCCTGAGTCTTGAGAAAGGTGAACAACGCCAGCCGAGGCGAGACCAAGGGGAGCTACAGGACAAATCGACTCCTAATCGGAACCCCATTACTAACAAATGGCGCCTCGACACTTTTCGCAAATACAAAAAAGAGGCCGTTAGCACGGCCCCTTTTATGCCCAGATCGACGGCTCATCAATAACTTGTAGATCTTAGATCCAACGGTTGGTCCAGCTTGAATTTCAGTACGGTCTCCGCAGGCACTTTGACTTCTTTGCCCTTGGTCAGCACCTGTGCGGTTCCGCCCGCAGCAGCACCAGCAACCGCGCCAATCGCAGCGCCTTTACCGCCACCGGCAATGGCACCGAGAAGCGTGCCCAGCGCCGCTCCGCCGCCAACCATCTCAGCGGTGCGGCGATTCTTTCCGATTCCTTGATTCCCGCGTTTTTCCAGATCTGTGGTACTGACGGTGTAACGGCGTCCCTGAACCGTCATAGAATCAAGGTCCAGCGCCAGCTCCGGACTCCCGGTCTTTCCCCCGCTGGAGAGTTCACGAAGAATCAATGAGGCATCTGATCCTTTGGGAATCAGCACTTCTCCAGATGAGCCGAGCACATCCTGGGCGACTTGTGCATTGAAGGTTTGCCCTACTCGAGCGTTCCTTGAGTCAATGGTCTCGTTTGTTCGGATTGCAATCTCAGTGCCCGTCGGAAGCACGACTCTACCGTCGTCCCGGACGCGCGAATCATATTGGGCCCTGGCGAAAGATGGAGACCAGGCCATTAGCCCAATGAGCACCAACACAAGAAAATGTTTCATGACGAACTCCCTCCTGTCCTGCTTGCAAGATTTCTCCGACTCTGCCATCCTTAATGCCACAGTGCTCAGGTCACAATCGGTAAAAGCCAGTATATGAAGTGGAAACCGACGGTACAGCCACATACAGCTCATTCCGTAACGAACTACAGGGGTTTCCGGATGCCCCCTAGGTCTTTGCAGCGGCTAAAGTAACCGCCACGCCGGCTAAGAACATCTTAGGGGCGGGAGTTGCAAAGAGCAGCGCCAGTAGGAGCACATCAAGAAAAGCGCTTAAGTCGGAGCGCCACGGACAACGGGCTAAGGAGGTCGCTGCTTGAAGTGTCATGAAACAGCACACGTGGAACGGCCATCGCGAGCGCCACTAATTCGATAAGCGGCTGGCGGCGTTAACAAGTTATGGTAGGTAGTTTTTCGCGGGCTGTGCCGACAATGCCGAAGCCAAGGGAGAGAAACGAGCTCTATTGTGCGCCTTCTGAGTGTTCGCTTAATCGTATCGCTCATCGTTGGGATTACGCTTGTATCTCTGGCATTTTCCTATTACGAAGTGCGGACGGAGAAGCGTGGTCTCGCCAGAGAGCTGGAAACGAAGGCGGAGGTGTTCGCCGAAAGCCTTGCGGGAAATATCGAACCCCATCTCGCGAAGGGTTCCCAGAAAGAACTGCAGCGCATCGTTGAACGCTTTGGCAACCGGCACAATCTCGACGGGGTTGCCATCTATAACCTGCAGGGTCTTCCGGTCGCTGTAACCCCCGGCCTAGCACGCCGCATTCCGGATCCGCCTGTGGTAGTGACCCGAGCTGTCGCGGACAATAAAGGCTTGAGTCAGTTTGTTCACGTTGATCATTCCTACGTCCATATCTACGCTTTGCCTCTCCACCAGAAGGACCAAGTTGCCGGCGCGCTCGCAATAGTTTACGACGCCAGCTACATCAGCGCACAGAGCAAACGAATTTGGCGCGACAGTTTTTTGCGTGCCTTGGTGCTGGTTCTTTTAATTTCTGGGATTACCGTGCTCATCATTCGCTGGAGCATTGTTGGCCCGATTGCCAAGGCAGCACAATGGATGAAAGCCTTGAGGACCGGCAGGGGGTCGGTTTCGCCAAGCGTGCCTGATATCGATCTTTTGCGGCCTCTTGCCCGCGAGGTGGAGACCTTTGCGCAGAGTCTCTCGGCCGCACGTTCGGCAGCGGAAAAAGAGGCTCAACTCCGCGATGCTGCGGAATCGAACTGGACTGCCGAGCGTCTTTCTGTCCACGTCCGCAATCGGCTGAAAGAAAGTCGTCTGTTCGTGGTGTCTAACCGCGAACCGTATTCTCACACCAGACAAGGGCGCTCGCTGGAAGTGGTTGTGCCCCCCAGCGGCCTGGTGACCGCGCTGGAGCCGGTTCTCTGCGCGTGCGACGGCACTTGGATTGCGCATGGAAGCGGCGATGCCGATCAGGAAACCGTGGATCGCCGTGACTCTCTGCGGGTACCCCCTGAAGACCCTCGGTATACTTTGCGCCGGGTTTGGTTGAGCAAGGAAGAGGAGGAAGGCTACTATTTCGGCTTTGCCAACGAGGGCTTGTGGCCACTATGCCATACCGCCCACGTACGCCCGTTGTTCCGGGCCTCGGACTGGGAACATTACTTACAGGTAAACCAGAAGTTTGCCGATGCCGTGCTTGAAGAAATGGCTGGCACTGACCAACCGTTCCTCCTTGCTCAGGACTATCATTTTGCCCTGCTTCCCCGGATGATCAAGAAGCGACGTCCGGATGCGCGAATCGCAATTTTTTGGCATATACCGTGGGCTAACCCGGAAAAATTCAGCATTTGCCCGTGGCAGCGCCAATTAGTGGATGGTCTGCTGGGCGCCGACTTGGTGGGATTCCATATCCAATCCGATTGCAATAATTTTTTGCAGACAGTGGATAGGACTCTGGAATCTCGCATTGACTGGGACCACTTCGCAGTCAATCGGGAAGATCATCGCACTATGGTCAAGCCCTTTCCCATCAGCGTGGCATTCGATGAAATTCGGCGGGACTTGGATGCTAGCGAGTCCACCTATACGGAGAAAAGCGCGCTGCTCAGAGAACTGGGTGTAAACACGCTGTACCTTGGAGTGGGAGTGGATCGAGTGGATTACACCAAAGGTATTCAGGAACGTTTTCGGGCAATCGAGCGCCTCATGGAGAAACGTCCCGAATACCAGGGGAAGTTTACGTTTGTACAGATCGGAGCTCCGAGCCGTACTCACATCAAGCGGTATCACGATTTATTGGGAGAGGTGGAGGCTGAAGCGGACCGAATCAATTGGCGTTTCCAAAGCGGTAAGTGGAGGCCAATCATTTTTCTTAAGCGGCAACACAGCCACAAAGAGATTCAGAGGTACTATCGCACGGCAGATCTCTGCATGGTTACCTCATTGCACGACGGGATGAACCTGGTGGCAAAAGAGTTTTTGGCTGCACGCGATGACGAGCAGGGCGTCCTTATCCTCAGCCAGTTCACGGGTGCTGCCCGCGAGCTGCGCGACGCCCTGATTGTGAATCCCTACGATACAGAACAGGTTGCAGATGCGATCCGTTTCGGCCTCGAAATGGAACCTGAGGACCGGAAACAGCGCATGCAGCGAATGCGCAAG
>QIAR01000788.1 GCA_003225595.1 Acidobacteriota bacterium
CCCTCTTGCCCTCTTCGATCAGTTCGTGAAGCAAGGGCCCGAGATCGGAAAAATTCTCTTCTGCCGCAAAATGCGGCGAGTGCGGCAGGCCGGTGAGCGCGGAGACGCCATTCACGGAAGCGTTGAAAATCAGCTTTGACCACTGTGCCGGGCGTGCGTCTTCAAGAGCTTCGGCTTTCAGGCCTCCCGCCAAGATCAACTCCGCGGCTTGCTTTACGACGGAGACCGGCGTTTGTCGCGGCTCGAAGGGACCAAGCCAGGTCGCGGTATCAAGTTCGTATTGAACGTGGGTATCGCTATGTCGTGTACCACTCATAAAAGTTGTGCCGCGTATGATGTTACCTCGCGTGTGTTCTGCAACAATTTCTTCGCTGCCCAAACCATTCTGTGCGGAAATCACGGCTCCCTGATCAAAGTGGCTGCCGGCTTCGGTGATGGCCTCTTCCACCTGCGTCGCCTTGGTCGCGACGATACCAAGATCGAACTCAGGCAGTTCTCGTGGATTTGCCGTTGCCTTCAACGTCGCGGAAAAATTGTGCTTGCCTGAAACCCGCAGGCCGTCGCGATTCAAGGCGTACGCGTGGTCTGCACGTCGCACAAAGGCCCACACGTCGGCTACTCGCGCGAGATGCGCGGCATACAAACTACCGATAGATCCGCAACCGATAATGCAAACCTGTTTCATGCCTCTTCAAGGCTCAAACTCGAAGACTGTCCAATTCAGCACCCGCACGGCTGAAATCAACTGCAGTTCCTCAGGCTGAAGCCACCTCGCAATCACAAGCATTGGTAGAATGCAGGTCCTGCTACACTCGCCGGTCCAGCTTCACCAGCTTGTCAGCCTGATAAATTTCTCTTCCCACGACCGCCCGGAACAGAGTATCCGCGTTGTTGAACGAGTCCTCGATGATGATGCCATTCGAGAACAGCGCGTCCTGCAACGCCGCTGAAATTGTGTGTATAGGAGCGGCTCCGCCTTCGCCCATCCCTTTGGCGCCACTGTAGCTGTGCGGCGACGGCGTTTCAATATGGCCATATCTGACCGTGGGCATGTTCAGCGCCGTGATGGGCGTGTAGTCGCTGAACGTGCTGGTGAGCATGTTGCCCACCGCGTCGTAGACGCAGTTCTCCAGCAGTGCCGCGCCGATGCCGTGCGCGGTCGCACCATACACTTGACCTTCGACAATCGGCGGATTGATTACTGTGCCGCAGTCGTCGACCGCGACATAATCCAAAATTTTGGGAATGAAGGTCTCGCGATCGACTTCGACAACTGCAATGTGAAGCTGCGAGGCGTAGGTGAGCGTCAAATTTCCGTATTTCTTCTGCTTGTCAGGAACCTTAAACGGAGCCCGCCAGATGTAACGACAATTCAACGTAATTTCGTGCAGTTCAGGCGGCAGTACCGCGCTGTTCACGTTGACGATATTCGCCAGTCCCCAGTAGTTGATGGATTTGCCGGTGCTGTTTGCGCGCACTTCCGGGCCTTGCGCGCCGGTGCTGAATTCGAGATCGTCTTCCTTCGTTTCGAGCACAAACGCCGCGAGCCGCTTCATCTCAGTCTTCAACTTCTGAGCCGCACCGTGGACGGCAGATAATCCGGAGACCGCAAACTGGCTGGCGTAAGTGCCGGAAAAACCTGTGTGCACATTGCGCTCGGTGTCGAACCCGGTACGAACGCTGATCAGGTCCGGCGAAATGCTTAATACATCAGCGACTACCTGCGCTGCTGTAGTTTCGTGACCTTGGCCTTGCGGGCAAGAACCAACCGCAACGACCACTTCTCCGTAGATATCGAGCTTGCAGTTCGCCCCCTGTGAGTTGCCGGAGAACGGTGCACCCGGATTCACAATCTGCGATTGCCCAAAGTTGTTGGTGCCGGAATCGAGCGTGGTGCCAATGCCAATTCCGATGAGACGGCCTTCTTTGCGCAGTTCAGCCTGCTTCTTCTTCCATCCGTCCCAACCAATGAGTTGTTTTGCGATCTCGAGCATCTTGGGGTAGTTGCCCGAGTCATACACGCAGCCGTTCGGCGTGGTGTAGGGAAACTCCTCGGGCTGGATGTAATTGCGCAAGCGCATCTCGTCGGCAGGAATGCCAATCTCGTGGGCGCAAATATCAACAACGCGCTCCAGAAACCACAGATGCTGCATCCGCGAATAGCCGCGATTCGGGCCGACTGGGCATTTGTTGGTTACCGCTTGGGTGAAATCGATCCGCGCATTCTTGAACTGATAAACGCCAGGAAAGACCTGTGACCAGATCACGCAGCCCAGGGGCTCGTAACGAGGATATGCGCCGCAGTCGTCGATATGTCGCGAGGCGATCGCGGTAATGACGCCGTCTTTATCAAGCGCCACGCGCGTATCGCGGAACGTCCGCTCATTGCCATGAGCACTGGAGGTCATGTGCTCGGAGCGCGTCTCCACCCATTTGATCGGGCGTCCGCCGCTCTTCTTAGAGGCAAGCGCACAGACCGCCATCTGCGGATAATTGGTGATCTTGATGCCGAAACTGCCTCCGATATCGGCGGTCTGCACCCGAATGCGATCGATGTGGACAGTCAGGTGTGCGGCGAGAAATTGTATGGCAAAGGACGGGAATGAATTATTACAGGAGTAGTAGATGTGATCGTCCTTTGGATTCCATTCGGCGATCACCACATTATTCTCAAGCGGCGTGCTGGAGAAGCGATGGAAATGCAAACGGTCAATGTGGACCACGTAAGCGGCTTCCTGAAAAGATTTGTCCACATCTCCGTATTCGAAAACGCCGTTCCAGACTTTATTCGTGCCCATTTCCTGGTGAAGAATGCTCTTGTCTTCCAGCGCCTGTTCCGCATCCAGCACGGGTTCCAGCGACTCGTATTCCACCTGAATGAGTTCGGCTGCGTCCTCTGCAAGGCTCGGGGATTCGGCCACAATAGCAGCGACCGGCTCACCCTGGTACAGCGCTGTGGAAATCGCCAGCGGATAATCGCGGATTTTGGAGCAGGGAGGGCTCTGCGCCGATTTCGATGAAAGGTTGGGTCTGCGGTTGGATTTCACGGCCTGTGATCGTGCATATGACTCCAGGCAGGGCTTCGGCCGCGGAAGGGTCGATGCTGATGATCCGAGCATGGGCATATGGTGAACGGACGAAACACAGGTATGCCATATCGCGCAGCTTGATATCGTCCGCGAACTTTCCACGGCCGCGCAGCAGGCGATCTTCTTCTTTGCGCGGGAGTGCTTTGCCCACCCAGCGTTCGGTGCCGTCATTCCTGGCTGCGCTCACGTCCTGATTTCTCCCCGCGCTACGATTCCGTCATTTCATCGCTGCTTGTAAACCATCGATTAGTTTCTGCACATTCTTCTTGCCTAGCGGCTCGAGCAGACCGCCGGCAACGGAAGTCAACCGGCCAAAGATTTGCGCTTCGCCCTGCCACGCAACCTTGGTTCCGTTCGCGACCGGTGAGAGGTCGAAACCTGCTGTCAGCGAGACGTTTCCCCCGGCAACACTTCCACTACCCTTGTACTGCGCGCGTTTCGGACGATCGGCCTGGGTCAGTTCCATCTTCACTTCCGCCACACCCTTGATATAGGAGATCCCCACCTTCACTTTCACGGTGAAATGAGTGGGGTCCTGCTCCGACATGCCCTGGAAATCCGGGAGCAGCGGTGCAAATTTCTTGGGATCGGTGAGAAAGTCGTAGACCTCTTCCGGTTTCCACTTCACTTCGAACTCACCGCCGAACTTGATCGCCATTTTCTATGTCCCTTTGGTATTCTGCGCGGCAAGCCGAATCGCCTTGAAGATGTTCTGGTACCCGGTACAGCGGCAGGTATTGCCGGCAATGGCTTTACGTATTTCCTTGTCATTCGGCTGCTTGTTCGACGAGAGCAGTTGGTAAGTGGAGAGCAGCAGACCCGGCGTGCAGTAGCCGCATTGCAAGCCGTAGGACTCGCCGAAGGCCTTCTGAATAGGATGTAGCTGACCATCTATTTCCAAACCCTCGACCGTAACGATTTCCGCATCATCGGCTTGAACCGCGTAAATCGTGCATGACTTCACGGCCGCGCCATTCATCAGCACGGTGCAGGCGCCGCAGTAGGTGGTATCGCAGCCGACGTGCGTCCCGGTGAGATCGAGCCCTTCTCGCAACAACTCCACCAGCAGTGTGCGCGGCTCGACACTCACGGCACGCGATTTCCCGTTGACCTTAAGCTTGATCGGAACTCGTTCGATAGTCTCAGGCATAGATGTGGCTGGCCTCGACTTGCTCACCACGAGCGCGACGCATGGCAATTTCAATGGCACGCTTGACCAGCGCAGAAACCAGCGCGCGCTTGTACTCGGCAGAACCGCGCATATCGGG
>QIAR01000789.1 GCA_003225595.1 Acidobacteriota bacterium
AGCCCTGTCAAAGGAGGTGAGCCCGAAAGGTGTTCGTGTGGTCCGGGTTTCTTCCGGCTGGGTGGAGACTGACGCCGCCGTGGCCCTGGTTCAAACGCCGTGCCACGGGCGCGAAGAGATCGGGCGTGAACCTGACCAATGTCACAAACTTGATTACCGGCACCGGATTGGGAATCGCCGTGAATTCGAGAAAACCCGAGCCGCTGCCCTATTCTTTGTCGAGATATTCGCCGGGAACATCATCTTCGGGCACCTCGTGAGTTCGAACTTCCTTCTCATCAGCGTTCCCGGCCTCTTCGACGCCCGCCACTACGTCTGCCTCGAAGGCGCTTCCTTCTTCGATCAACTCGTCGACACTCTGCGAATCCGCACGTTCGAGGGTGGACAATCCCTGCAAATCCCCTGCTTGGCGGCCCGAGCTGGCTCTCCGCGTCCTGGTGCCGATTGTGCTCCGGATGCTCCCCTTCTTTCTGACATTTGGCCTTTTCTGCGCTGCCCTTTTCTTCCGTGACTTCTTCACCGGCGTTTCTCTCTTCGTAGCCGCCTTTTTCTTGGCCAACCTCTTCATCGACGTCATCGGGCGGCCGGCGGTTCTCTTCGGCTTCGTGCGCCTCTCCCCAGTTTTCCTTCTGTCAGCCATAAGCGAAGTCTACCACTTGCACACATTTGCTAGCGCCTGGCTCCAGATATGTGCACACAAAACACGCGATACAGGGTTGGAACGTATACTTTCGATGGCGACTTGAAGGGCGAATATTTGAATGCGGCAGCCGTGCGATGAAGGGGTCATCCGTTCTGGAAGACTCGCAATCCCGTGTCGGTCAGAGTCGCGGCCATGGGTACTGGCAGCGACCATTCTTGGCTCAAGCATGGCTTTCATTGACAGCACGGTCGTCAATGTGGCGCTACCGGCCCTTCAATCGAACTTTCACGCAACCGTTGTCGATGTGCAGTGGGTGGTCGAGTCGTATGGATTGTTTCTCTCTGCCTTGATTCTGGCCGGAGGCGCACTGGGCGATTCCTTTGGCCGCCGATTGATGTTCCTGCTGGGAGTAGGTCTGTTTGCCGCCTCTTCTGTTGCGTGCGGCTTTTCATCGAGCATCGAGCAATTGATCGTCGGACGCTCGATTCAGGGAATTGGAGCTGCATTCCTTGTACCAGGTAGCCTCGCGATTATCAGTGCGTGCTTCGATGAAAAATCGCGCGGCCAGGCAATCGGGACCTGGTCAGGATTCACCGCCATCACGACGGCGCTTGGTCCTGTTCTAGGCGGCTGGCTCGTCGAACATGTCTCCTGGCGCTGGGTCTTTTTCATCAATGTCCCACTCGCGGCGGCGGTGATTGCAATCTCGCTGTGGCATATTCCCGAAACCCGTAGCGCCATCGCTAGGAACGTGGATTGGCTCGGCGCGCTGATGGCAACGGCCGCGGTGGGTGGACTGGTTTATGGATTCCTCGAGTCCTCGACTTTGGGGTGGGGCCACGCTCTTGTCGTTGGAAGCCTGGTTGTCGGCTGTGGGTCTCTCATTGTCTTTCTATTCGTCGAGGCACAGGTTAAATCTCCATTGGTTCCACTCGCGCTGTTCCGATCACACGCGTTTGCTGGAGCCAACCTGCTGACGCTGCTTCTTTATTCCGCGCTTGGCGTTTTCTTCTTCTTGTTCCCGCTGAATCTCATTCAGGTGCGTGGATACTCCGCGACTATCACTGGTGCTGCTGCTCTACCCATGATCCTGCTCATGTTTTTTCTCTCGCACTGGTCGGGAGGGCTGGTTTCGCGCTATGGCGCGCGGACGCCACTGATCTTCGGTCCGCTCACTGCCGCAGCAGGCTTTGCACTGTTCGCGTTTCCCTCGATCGGCGGCAGCTACTGGATCACGTTTTTCCCTGCTTTTGTCGTTCTCGGCTTGGGCATGGCAGTCAGTGTGGCGCCGTTGACGACGGTCGTCATGACTTCAGTTGAACAGGATCACGCCGGCACAGCCTCGGGCGTCAATAATGCCGTGGCAAGGGTCGCGGGAGTACTCGCCATAGCGGTTCTCGGATTAGTGATGGTGAGCGTGTTCAGGCATAGTTTGCAGCATGCGCTTGTCGGCCTAAATCTTGCCCCCGGCGTTCTCCGTGACATTCAGTCAAACACAATAAAACTTGCAGGTCTGGAGCTGCTCACCACTGTGGATGCCACCACCTCGGCAGCGATTCGATCCGCAATCGCCAAATCTTTTGTGTTAGGGTTCCGCGTAATAATGATGGTCTGCGCCGGCCTAGCTGTAGCAAGCAGCGTTGTGGTCGCGTTTATGATCCGGCCATCTCGCGCGTTCCTATAAATGATTTCGGCACGCCTGGCGCTCCCTGGTCGTGTTTCCGTGCATGCAACTTAGACGAATCGAGAGCGGCGCGGCACCCGCGTGCGCATCATCTGCGGCGAGTTCTGGTGGAGGAGAGGACCGGTGGGAGGCGCGGCAGCCGATCCGAATTACCTCGATGTCTCGGAAGCGCCTCAAAATCGAGACCACGCGCAATGCTTTTGCCTACGTGTTCGTGGGCTCTGGCACCTTCCGCGATTCGTCGAATCCACGCGCGGTTCTGACGGAGCAGGTCGAGAAACCCGATGCGCCGCCCGTGTACGATGTCGGTAACCACTCGCTGGTGCTCTTCGACCGTGGCGTCGAGATCGTGGTGCAAGCGGGCGACGAGGGTATCCGCTTCCTGCTGGTATCGAGTAAGCCGATCGAGGGGCCGATTGCATGGTACGGTCCGATTGTGATGAACACGCAAGAACAGCTGCGCCAGGCTATGGCCGAACTGCACACCGGCGCTTTCATCAAACATCGCTGAATCGGCGCCAAAGACTAGTAACCAACGCGCAGATCGGCTGCGCAGGGCTCAGGTTTGGCTGACCCGCTGCTCTAGAATGCCTTAACGCCGAGCGATTAAACTCGAGCTTTTCATGAAACGCGCTTTGAACTTTCTTCTGGGCCTGGCCGTGTTCGGTCCACTTTTTCTCACCGCATCCTCCTCAAAGGTTTACGGAGAGACTACAGACAAAACCATCGCCTCGCGCACTGCAGAGATCGATGGCGTCAACGTGCATTACATGACCGAAGTGTTGCACGGCTATGCGGAGACCTCGCTGATGTGGAAGCCGATCATTCCTGCGCTGGCTGAGCGCTTCACCGTAATCGCACCTGACCTCCCAGGCATCGGAGACTCGGACATTCCTGCCGACGGTCTGGATATGAAGAGTGCGGCCATCCGCATTCATGACCTCGCTAGGTCGCTCGGCGTGCAGAAAGCTGAGGTTGTGGGGCACGATATCGGTCTGATGGTCGCCTATGCCTACGCCGCGCAGTTCCCGGCGGAAGTTACGAAACTCGTCCTGATGGATGCTTTCCTCCCCGGCGTGAGTGGTTGGGAGGCCGTTTACGACAACCCCGGCATCTGGCATTTCCGCTTCAACGGTCCGACCCCCGAAGCACTGGTCCAAGGTCGCGAGCGCACCTACTTCGAGTATTTCTGGAATGACCTCGCAGCCGACAAGACTCATTCGATTCCGGAAGCGGATCGCAAAGCCTATGTGGCGGCTTACGCACGGCCGGGACGCATGCATGCGGGATGGGCCTATTTTGTTTCGTTCCAGCAGGCCGCCAAGGATTTCACTCAACTCGCTCAGACCAAGTTGACCATGCCAGTACTGACCATCGGCGGCGAGAAGTCGTTGGGAGAAGCGCTAGGGCAACAAACCAAGCTGGTTGCGACAGACGTGACCGTCGTCGTGCTGAAGGACACTGGGCACTGGGTGCTTGAAGAGCGCCCTAAGGACACCACCGAAGCGCTGCAAAAGTTCCTTTGAGGTTCACGGCAGTGGCCTGGACTGCGTGTGTGTGCTTGCCTAACTACAGAGTTTTGTATCGTCGAAACGAAGGACTGCCACATGTTCAGCCGACCGATGTTCATCCGCTTATCCCAAAGGAGAAAGACTCAGTCGCTTACTGTACCTGTCCCAGTGATAAGACCAGCCGGGCGATTCTGCATCGAGCTCTTGCCATGCATTTCTTCCGAGTCAAATTCCTCAAAGGTGGATTGGCGGCCTGGAAAGCGGAGGTGCTATCCGGTCGAGCCATACAGCGAGGCCTTCCAGCTCGACATCGCAAGGTAGTTCCGCCGAAGGAAACCTCCTCTATTAATATCGCGAGGGTCGTCCGTGAACGAAACGTTGAGTACCTCGCACGGGTGAGCCTCACACGTCACCCAATCTTCTGCAGACGTTCTCGGAAGTATTCTTTCCAACTCTCCGGCAATGCGGCAACTCGCATAGCACGCCGGACCGAACTCACCTCGTCATCACCATACCTTTTCGTGATGTAGAGACGAGTGATCTCCGAAACTGGCACACGATTTGGGTCTTGATCAATCACTTTGATCTCGTCACCGGCACCGACTTCTCCCTCATGTGTGACAGCGAGGTAAAAACCT
>QIAR01000088.1 GCA_003225595.1 Acidobacteriota bacterium
CGACCGCTCCCATCCTGAAGTGTGCCTTCGCGCTGATCGACAAGAACCCACCAGTTTTCCGGGGAGGCGGGCAGGACGAGCATCTTAGTTATAGGCGTACGCCCCTTCTCTCAGCGCGGGATGAAGAGGCAAAGAACATAGGCAAGGAAGTGCCCAACATTCCAGTCGAGACTGTGCTTTGGCGCAATCGCGAACTCGAGTCAAGCGATCTGGTCAGCAACATCCTGCAAAAACGGCGGCAATTGCACTGCGGCTGGAAGGATTTTGCTGTCCTTTATCGCAACCATACCAGTCGCGACGAACTGGTGAAGGAACTGGTTCAGCGCGGTATTCCATTCTCGATCGAGAACATGGACGTTCTAGATACGCCAGAGGTTCGTGACATATTGGCTTGCCTGGGTGCGATCGTGTTTCCAACAGATACTGCTAGCCTCTTCCGTGTCGCTGCTCTGCCCCAATTCGGCATTGATCCAGTAAAGCTGCGAGCGGCCATGAGGTCGGCTGCCAAAGATTCCAATCTCTTCTCTGTACTTCCGCAGATTGAATCTGGCCCCGCTGTTTTGCAGAAGGTGGAGGAAGTCCGCCAAGAAATCCAGCGCCTCAATGCAAAAAGCCGGGGGGCAATGGAAATCGTCATCCGTAGCTTTGCCCTCGACCGAAGTTCGCCGCCGGCAAACGCGGTCGTGGAATTCGTCAGCTCCTGGGAGAAAAAGGCCATCACCGCTACCGGGGAACTGGGCGAACTTCTGGAGTACATGGAGTATTTTCGCGAGGCTGGCGGAACGATTCCGATGACTGCCCGCGACGAAGATGCCGTCCGCCTCATGACCGCTCATGGGGCCAAGGGTCTCGAATTCAATCATGTCTATATCATTCGCGCGAGCTCGCCGACGTTCCCCTGCGGCTATCACGAATCCCTCGTAGAATTCCCGCGCGAGTTGCGGGATCCCGATTCCGTTGCGCAGGAGGAAGGTAAGGCGCTGAACGAGCAAGAGGAGCGTCGTTTGTTTTACGTTGCCATGACTCGGGCCCGCGACTCCCTTTCGATCTATGCAAAACAGGGCACCGGGAGAGATACGACTCCGCCCGGTTTCGTTCGCGACCTCCTCAAGAATTCAACCGTAGACCCGTGGTTTCGTTGGCGTCATGCCCGGCCGTTCCAGGTCGATCTGTTCGCAGAAGCGGAAGCCGCTCCCATCGGCCTTTCTAGTGCTGCGGCTTGGCTTTCGATGGGTTCCGTTGTCAACCTAAGTTCCAACCTGAGCGCCACGTCCATTGAAACCTATGAGACCTGCCCTTTGCAGTTCAAGCTGGACCGAGAATGGAAAATGCCGAGCGAAGTTCCGGGGGCGATGCAGTACGGAGCCGCCATGCACCGAGTCCTGCGCAGCTACTACGATGCCGGGCGCTTCCGGCGTGCAATCGCGGACGACGATCTCATTGAACTGTTTCGTTCAGACTTGGCCGAGGCCGCCATCCAGGACCGTTACCAGCACGAACTCTACGAGAAACAAGGCGTGGCCCAGTTGCGCGGTTTTCTTGCTCAGGCACGTCAAACTCCGCAGCCTGAGGTCTTGAATACAGAGCAGTGGTTTACCATCCGCGTGGGCGAGGCGACGGTCAATGGCCGCATTGACCGTCTGGACCGACTGCCTGACGAACGTGTTGTCATTGTGGATTACAAGACAGGCAAGCCGCGCTCGCAGGAGGATGCCGATGAAAGCCTGCAGCTCTCGATTTATGCGCTCGCCGCTCTTCAGAACTGGGGCTACAAGGCGGATCGCCTCGTTTTTTATAACCTGGAAGACAACAGCTTCGTCTTTACGACGCGCAGCGAAATGCAACTGCAGGAAGCCAAGACGAAGATAGAGGAAGTCGCCGAGAAAATTGCGGCAGGGAAGTTTCCCGCAAAACCTGGTTATCACTGTTCGAGGTGTGCTTACCGCAATCTCTGTCCCGCAACTGAAAAAAACCTCTACAACGCAGCCCGTGCGAAGAAAGCCGCCGGCCGCGCGAATTAGGACACCTGTCTACGACATTCGAAGTTATCAAGCATCGCACAAATGCCGACCAGAGCTGCCGTGGCGAGAGCATGGCTTCACAGGTTGCGGATGAACGCGGGGATTGGCACAGTGTGGAAGGGCACGGCTTCAGCCGTGCCGTAAGTCCCGCCAGAGCAAGTGCACGGCGCGCCTGAAAAGGCGTGCCCTCCCATGGTTGAGCCACTCCAATACTTTTTCCGCAGCCTGTTCAGCCATGCCGTAAAGCGCTTTTCAGACGCGGGCTTTAGCCCTTCAGGTACACGCTCTCCTTGTTAGGTAAATGAGCGCGAGCTAAAGATCGCACAGATTCTTGCGGGATCGTGAATACTGCGGGGCGGGGAACTCGGCACAAAAAAACTTAGGGGACGCTTTAGGCGTCCCCCGTTTTCGCTTCTGCCGGCAAGTTAGTGTTTCTTCTTGCCAGCCTTTTTTGCTTTCTTCTTTGCTGCCATGGATCTATTCTCCCTTCCATTGTTCATGGATATGCAACGCTGTTTTGTTGCAACTGTTTGAATGTATAGAGTCAATGAAAATTGATGTCAAGAAAAAAATGATGTGTCGACGCGTGTAATCCATGTACTAAAGTCACCGCGGAAGCGAAACGCGATCAAAATCTCCATCAGCGACTCCGGAATTCATCTTCCAGCCGTTCTTTCAGCCTCGAGATGACCACTAGCCTGCCGAGACAGAATTGACACTGAAGAGCCCGCCACTTTGCGTCAACGTACGCGCGGTGTGCGGTTTGAATTACAACTTTTTCGCGTCACGCCCATCTATAATTAGGGGTTGGGAATTCATTCAGGAGCACGATTATGGCTACTTTCGACGATGTCGTCATCATCTCCGGATGCCGGACTGGGGTAGGAAAATTTCAGGGAAGCCTCGCCGATTTGAGTGCTCCCCAACTCGGCGCAATCGTGGTGCGTGAGGCAGTCCGGCGCGCCAAGCTAGATCCAAAGCAAGTGGATGAATGCATTTTGGGAAACGTTGTGTCAGCTGGGCTGGGACAGAATCCCGCACGCCAGGCCGCTCTCCTCGGTGATTTGCCCCCTGAGGTGGGTGCCATGACTATCAACAAAGTCTGCGGCTCGGGACTGAAAGCTGTCGGTCTAGCTGCGCAGGCGGTCCGGACCGGTAACAGCGCCATCGTAGTTGCGGGCGGCATGGAATCAATGACCAACGCACCTTACCTCCTGCCGCTGGCGCGCAAAGGCTACCGCCTCGGCAATGCTCAAATCATCGACTCGATGGTGCACGACGGTCTCTGGGACGTTTACAACAACTATCACATGGGGGTGACCGGCGAGAACGTCGCCGAGAAGTACGGCATCACACGCGAAGAACAAGATCAGTTCGCGGTTAACTCCCATCGCAAGGCCGTCGCAGCGATCAAGGAATGCCGCCTCAAGTCACAGATTGTTCCGGTGGAGATTCCCGCAAAGAAGAAAGGTGAGGCGCCGATTCTCTTCGAAAAAGACGAGTCGCCGCGCGAAGACACTACCATCGAAGCTCTGCGTTCCTTGAAGCCGGCATTTAAGAAAGACGGCACAGTCACGGCCGGCAACGCGCCGGGAGTGAACGACGGAGCGGCGGCTGTGGTAGTCACGAGTGCGCGGCGCGCAAAGGACCTCGGCGCTCAACCCATGGTCCGCATTGTTGCCCAAGGCACGAGCGGTATTGATCCGAAGTGGGTCATGATGGCTCCCGTGGGCGCCGTCCGTCAGATTTGGGAGAAGACCGGCTGGAAAACCGACGACGTTGATCTCTACGAGCTAAACGAGGCTTTCTCGGTACAGGCGCTGGCCGTCATGCGCGAACTGGAGCTTAATCCCGACAAGGTGAACGTGAACGGCGGTGCGGTTGCTATCGGACATCCGATTGGCGCTAGCGGCGCGCGCATTCTGGTGACGCTGATCCATGAGATGATCCGGCGCAATGTCCATCGCGGAATCGCTGCACTCTGCCTGGGCGGCGGAAATGCGGTGGCAATGGCCGTAGAGCGGTAAACGCACGGCAGCATCAACAGGGTACTTGTGCCTACGTGGTTTCTGTCCTCTCGGTGTTCGGCGCCGCCGTTCCCTCGGTCGGAATCGGCAGGGTCACAGTGAATACCGCACCACCTCCCGGCGCGGAGGCAGCCTCTACGTTCCCATTATGTTCTTTCAGCACGGCCTTGCAGATGCTCAGGCCGAGTCCCGTCCCCCGCCCAGGACGTTTTGTGGTGTAGAAGGGATCGAAGATGTTAGGCAGGATCTCCTGCGCGATTCCCGGCCCATCATCCTGGAAGGTGGCCCAAACCGAATTATCGGTGTGCCCCAGCCGGATGCGGATCGTCCCGCGGTCCCGTGCTTCGCGTATGGCCTGCTCAGCATTGAGCAGGAGATTGAGAAATACCTGCATTAGCTGGTGCGGATCACCAACCACGATGGGAAGCGCTGATTCGGGCAGGAAGTCCACGGTGATGTTGCTCTTGCGCAAAGAGTAGGCGTGCAGGTGTAGCGTCCGATCCACCAGTTCGCTGAGATTGAGGCGGCTTTTGCCGGGGGCTGGAGGCCGCGAAAAGTACATCAGATTCTGAACGATCTCTGCCGCCCGGCGCGCCTGTTGCTGAAGCATCGTCAATTGTTTGCGCGTGGACTCACTGGCTCCATCTTCCTGCAGCAACTCCGATATGCCCAGAATGGCAGTCAACGGATTATTTAGTTCGTGCGCAAAGCCGCCGATCATCTGCCCCATGGCTGCCATGCGTTCACTCTGGATGATCTGCTGTTCCAGCTTCTTCTCCACCGAAATGTCACGCACTGAAATAATCGCGCCGCTCAGATTGCCCTTCGCATCGAAGAGTTGGCTGGCGGTAGCCCGCATCGTGCGCCAGCTTCCGTCGCGGTGCCGGGCGCCATATTCGGAAGCGGCAAACGATTGTTTACTGGAAATCACGTCCCGATAAAGTGCCACCAATTCCGGCGAATGGTCCTGCAGATCCTCGATCTTCTTGCCCAGCAGCTCTTCCGGCCGGTAGCCCAGCAGATCGCGAATCCGCGAGCTGACGAAGCTGTAACGCTGCTCGAGATCGATCACTAGGATCAGATCGGGGAAGCTCTCCAGCAGTTGCCGGCGGAATTCCTCCTGCTGTTGAAGTTGCTTCTCCATGTTCCGTTTTTCGGTAACGTCCACTAGCGTGCCCTGGTAACGGATGATCTGGCCCGAAGCGTCCCATACCGCGCGCGATGCATCCTGGAAAATGGCAGGGGTGCCATCCTTGCGGCGCAGAGTGATTTCCCTGGCCCGGATCCCTCCGCGATCGTCTACGCTGCGTCCTAGAACCGGGTTCTCGCCGGGATCGAAGTTGAGGCCATTCGGGTCGAGCGCCAGCAGTTCCTCTTTGCTACCGTAGCCCAGCATCGAAACCAAGGCTGGATTCACGTCGAGCAGCTTGCCCTCAGGCGTGCTGAAATAAACGCCTTCCTGCAAGGTCTCGAAGAGCTCAGTGAACCGCCGTTCCTTTTCACGTTCTTCGGTGACGTCTCGCGCCAGCGTACTTATGCCGACGACCTCGTCCCCTTTGACGATCGCGTTCAGGACACAATCAAAATAGAGCACGCGTGAACTCTTTTTCAGGCGCACGCGCACCATCCCAGACCAGCGACGCTTCTCGAGGAAAGGGCCCAGCGCCGGGTCCACATCATGACGCTGTGGTTCCCCGATAAACTCCTCCATCTTATGTCCCACGATTTCCGTGTAATGAATTCCGAGCAGTTCCGTAATCCGCCGGTTCACGGTGCGCAAAGTGCCATCCAACGAGACGGCAAAGGCAACGTCATCGATGGAGTCGATCAGTTCCTTGAAGCTACGCTGTGAGCGAAGGATGACCTGACTCAGTTGGTCCAGTTGCTCTTCTGAGGGGGTAGCGCCAGCGCGTTCCTGGAGGTTTTGCAGCAGGTGCTTGAGTTCGGAAACTTCGCGACGCCGACCATAGGCGTAGGTTGCGAAGAGGATGGCCATCACCAGCAGACCTACTGGTATGACCCCGAGATGGTATGGCAGGTTTTCCAGCCGTTCCCAGGAGAGAGCGGCTAAACCCGTGGCCAGTAGGACAAGAAACAGCAACGCCAAGCGCCAAAGCTTGGTCTCTTCTCGTTCCAAATGACCGGGCGGACGCGCAGATTGCTTCTCATCCTTTGACATAGTTAGCTCGCCCGGCTTGGCTGCCGTATTCGCGAACTAGAGTTTTTGGGGCGTCTTTGTGCATCCTAGTTCACTGTCGGCAACGTGAACAGCGGTTAATCATTAGACATCTTGGTTCCAAACGCAGCAATACTCGGGAGACGTCGTTGGCCGACGATCCACAGGTGCTTGTGACCATAATCACATGCTGGTCAGGTTAAGGGGTCGTAGACTTTTGGCGGAGGCATCATCTCGGCGTGCTGGGTTTATTCTGCAAGTGCCCGCCAGGCAATCGTCCCGATGCTCTACAAAGCCCTCAGCGCAGCAGTGTACGGCATTGATGCCAACATCATCGAAGTCGAAGTAGATGTCTCCGGCATAAAAACCAATG
>QIAR01000089.1:0-6895 GCA_003225595.1 Acidobacteriota bacterium
TGGATCATAACCACAGAGCGCACAGAGGAGCACGGAGGTAATGGGGGAGTAACCGGCGGTCCGGAGGGACCGGGCAGTGAACAGGATGGTGTGGCGAGGGCGCCGCCCTCGCTCGCGAAAGGTTGCGGTTCAGACGTAGCAAGCTATCTCTACAATCCGTTCTAGCTGGTTTTCGACCCGTTTTTGGAAACGCGAAGAAGGCACGTTCTGCCTGGACCGACGAGGGCGCCGGTCCATAAATGAACACACTAGATGTCCAGGTTCTTCACATCCAGCGCATTATCTTCGATGAACTTGCGTCGCGCCTCGACGTCCTCGCCCATCAGCGTGGTGAAGATGGCTTCGCACTCGGCAATATCTTCGAGCTTTACTGACAAGAGCGTGCGCCGCTCGGGGTCCATGGTCGTCTCCCAGAGCTGCTGTGAACTCATTTCGCCCAGGCCTTTGTAACGCTGCACCGTGTAGTCCTTGCGCCCTTCGGCGAGCACGTAGTCGAACAGGTCGCGCGCATTGCCCTTCTCAACTGTTTGCGGCTCTGCTGTCTTGCGCTTCGGCGCCGCGGGCGTCTTCTTCTGCGCTTTTTCGACGTCCTCACGCTCAGCGTCGCTTAGTTCCTCATCATTGCCACTCGCGGCGGTAGGTTTGACCACGGTTTCGACCACAAAGGGTGGCTCCATGTAGGGCTCGATCTGCTTGTACTTGGAGATCAACTGGCGGCACTCCGGCGTCGAAGCCAGCTCCCAGTTAATGACGTGCTCAGCGCCCTGCGAGTTCACATAGCGCACTTCCCAGAGATTGTGTTCTTCGTCAAAGCGCGATTCCACACTCTTGAAACTCCGATCTTTCTGCAGCTTTTTTAGCTCTTTTTCTAGTTTCTCGATTTTCTTCGGCGGAGTGTTCTTGTCGCCCTCGAAGTCGGCGTGCTTGGAGAAATCGATTCGAGGCAGAAGCTCCGTGACTTTCTCGTCCCGTAAACGCTTATCCAACTTATCGAAAAAGCCGAGGTATTCATTGAGCACCGTTATGAATCGTGCGAGACTCGTCCCCTCAAGTTTCGCTGCGCCTTCGCCATAGCGCACCACCAACCCTTCAGCCGCGCGCTTCACCATCACCTTTACGAAATCGCGATCATCTTTGATGTACTGCTGCGACTTGCCTTTTTTGATCGAGTAAAGCGGCGGTTGCGCGATGAACACGTTGCCGCGCTTGATTAACTCCTGCATGTGTCGGAAGAAAAACGTCAGCAGCAGAGTGCGGATGTGGCTTCCGTCCACATCGGCGTCGGTCATCAGGATGACTTTGCCATAGCGCAGCTTGGCCGGATCAAAATCCTCCTTCGCAATGCCCGTGCCTAGCGCGGTGATCATGGCGCGAATTTCTTCGTGCGCCAGCATCTTGTCGTAACGCGCTTTCTCGACGTTGAGGATTTTGCCTTTCAGCGGCAGGATCGCCTGGAACCTGCGATCGCGCCCCTGTTTGGCCGTACCACCTGCGGACTCACCTTCTACTAGGAACAGCTCGCAGCGATCCGGCATGCGCTCGGAGCAGTCCGCCAGCTTGCCTGGCAGGCCTCCACCGTCCAGCGCGCCCTTGCGCCGCGTGAGATCACGAGCTTTTCGTGCAGCTTCCCGCGCCCGCGCCGCTTCAATGGCCTTGTTGATGATCTTTCGTCCGACCGAAGGGTTCTGCTCGAAATAAGCGCCCAGGCGCTCATTCACGAACGCTTGCACGATGCCGGCGATATCGGAATTCAGTTTGCCCTTGGTCTGGCCTTCAAACTGGGGCTGTGGCAACTTCACGCTGACCACGGCGACCAGGCCTTCGCGGACGTCATCGCCGGTTAGGTTTTCTTTTACATCCTTGAACAGGCCCATCTGCTGACCGGCGTAATTGATCGTGCGGGTGAGCGCCTGGCGGAAGCCAGTCAAATGTGAGCCGCCATCCACGGTGTTGATGTTGTTGGCGAAACTGAACAGAGTCTCTGAATAGCCGTCGTTGTATTGCAGCCCGATCTCCATCACCACGCTCTCGCGCTCGGCTTCCATGTAGATCGGTTTATCGTGCAGCGTCTGCTTGCCGCGGTTCAGGTGCTTGATAAATTCCGCGATGCCGCCGTTGTACTTGAACTCAGCCGTCTTGGCGTCGCCGGTCTTTGGGTCAGTCGTGCGCTCGTCGGTCAACGTGATGAGCAAGCCCTTGTTCAGGAAGGCCAGCTCGCGAAGCCGTTGCGCCAGCGTGTCGAAGTTGTACTCGGTGACAGTGAGGATTTCTTTATCGGGCAGGAACTTAATTTTGGTCCCACGCTTCTTGGTGGCGCCGGCCTTCTTGAGCTTGCTGGTAGGCTCGCCCTTCGAATATGTCTGCTCCCAAGTGAAACCGTCACGCCAGATTTCGAGATCGAGCTCGTGGCTCAAAGCATTCACGCAGGACACGCCCACACCGTGCAATCCGCCAGAAACCTTGTAGGACGAAGTATCGAACTTGCCGCCGGCGTGCAGCTTGGTCATGACCACCTGCGCCGCAGGCACTTTCTCGCCATCGATTTCCATGTTGTCGACCGGAATGCCGCGGCCGTTATCGACTACAGTGATTGAGTTGTCGATGTGGATGGTGACTTCGATCTTATCGGCGTAACCTGCGAGCGCTTCGTCGACCGAGTTGTCGACAACTTCATAAACGAGATGATGCAGACCTAACTCACCAGTGGAGCCGATGTACATTGCCGGGCGCTTGCGGACGGCTTCCATGCCGCCCAGAACTTTGATCGACTCGGCAGTGTAGTCCCCGTTGCCTCCATCGATGGCGGCGAGCCTCCCGTTTTTATTTTTGGTGTCGACAGCGGCTGCTGCGTTAACCTCTTTGATGGCCATTCAGCTCCGTGAGAATGCCGATTTTGAGCTCTTGATGGCGGTCCTTACGGACGCCCTCCGTGCCGGTATCGTTTCAGCTTTAGGCGTGACGAGTCCAGTTTCCCAAAATGGACTTCAAATTATTGAAACTACTCCTATTTAGGGGCACCCGGAACTACTTATATTGTATCACAGAGCTGGCACTTTTTGGACACCCGAATCGCGCGGGTAACGTGCACTTTTTTGGCGTGGGTTCACTGCTTCTTTTGAAGCTTAATAAAACGTCAATGTGGTCGGGCAGAGTTCTTGGTCATAGGGGCTTTTGCCATCCCAAAACTCAACTTCTCTACCAACTCCGCTATCTCATCCTCGCTTCCGCCGATGAACGTGAATGAAACCACGTAGCCTTTCTCCAGCGCGACCAGCGACGCCTGCCGCATGGTCACTGTTCCCAGAACTTTGCTGAAGTCGCCACGCACGAGTTGTTTTGCGCCGACCGGAAATTGATAGGGCTCATTCACAATCTTGAAACCCTTGCTCGTGGTCAGCTCCGTCATCGGCTCAAAATAATCTGCGGCAGTCTTGAGACCTGGGTACGACGATATGCTTTCCGCCGCGATCACCACTGCTGAATTCACCGTGTCGCCTGCGGCTTCCGGTGGTCGTTGGAAAAAAGCCAGCAGCACTAACGATTTCTGCGGCTCGTTGCCTTCTTGCATGTCGTTGGTCCGCTCAACCCATCCGTAGGGAATCTTGTAGCTGAAGCCAAAGAAGGGATTGCGGTAGACGCCGTCGGTGATGGCGCCCGCATCGGGCGTTGCGATTGAGGCGCGGGCTGCAGCCTTTGAGCTGGACCTGGAAGAGGAAGATGCTGGCGGCTTTGGCGTTTGTGCCCACAGCCAGGTTGCCAGCATGAACGACGATATTGCGGCGAGTCGAGAGAGGCGCGCTCGCATCTCACCCATGTTACAGGAACGTAAAAGAGACACAGCTTGCTGCGTCTCTTAAGCGGCTTTAGGACGCCCGGCTTACGGCCCCAGCCAGTGATTGTCCGCAATGCGCGCACCGCCGCGCATCGATTGGGATTTCGCTCAGACACTCTGGACACTTCTTCGTCGTAGGATCCGCGGGCGCCGGAGCCTTACGCATTCGCGAGACCAGGGCGTTCACCGGCGTGACCACAAAAAAATACACCGCCGCCGCAACTAACAGGAACGAAATCAGGGCATTGATGAAGTCGCCCAGCGCAAACACGCTGCCGCGGACGGTGAACGAGATGGCAGAAAAGTCAGGCTTGCCTATCAGGGCGGCAATCAACGGCGTCAATAGGTCCCTGGTGAAGGCGGTGACGACACTAGCGAAGGCTGCGCCAATAACAACACCGACAGCCATATCGATAACGTTGCCGCGAAGGATGAACTGTTTGAAGCCGCTGAGCATAGAAGCCCCTCCTGGGGGTTGGCGGAAACTTTACGGCGGGAGCGGCGGCAAGGTCAAGAACGGAGGTCGATGAAAGAAGGCGTCAATAGATGAAATGCACGGGCTCTTCCGCAAAAACCTGCTTTATGAGGAAGGATCTTCTTCCAAACTTCTGCAGCCCAGCGCGGAAGGCCGATTCGTAGTCAGGGTAGAAACCACCGATCGTCGTTCCTCCAATCACGGCAAATTCACCCGTGTGTGATCGAAGCCACTCGTGCTTATGAATACCATAGAACCGCAGCTCAGCCTCCAGTGTGAATTCCCCACGAAGAATGAATCGCTCGAATTCGCCGAGCACTGTGGAATTAACCTGCCTTCCTGTCTCTGCGGCAGCGTTGATAAAACTCGTGATCGGTTATGCGTGTCACCTTTTTCAACGCTTCTTCGGCAGCCTCTGCGACGTCTGAACAATACTCCGAAAAAGAGAAAACTCTCAAATTGAGGCGGTGCTTTTGGTAAGCCTCAAGCCACTTAATTAATGGGGAAAATCTCGCTGATCGGGACGGGGTATCCGCGATGGGACTCGCCGATCAACTCGTCCATACCCTCAAATGTCGGCACCCACGGAACATCGAACCATACTCCAGCGCGCCTGCAGGCCGCCTTTGGATCGAGCTTTTCCGAACCGCTTCTCCATTCGCTATGCCGATTCATGAGCTCTGTCCCCAAGATGTCGTCGAGCTCATTCAGTACCCTCGGCCTAGCGTCGTCGTCCTCCAACGTCCAGAAGAAGTCCGCCAGAGGCACGTCGTGAGGCTCCTCAGCGGTCGAACCGATCTCATACACGACGCGCGGTAGGAGTCTGTTGACCAGCCTGTAGGAAATTTCACGAATTTCAGCATTGTCAGAACCGAGGAACTCGTCGCCGTGCAGTGAAGTATCGTCCAAATCCAGAAAGAGCGGCACGATTTCCTCGTCGGTCTTTTTCGCCGAGATGTCGCCGCCTGTTTCTCCCGGTAATTGCCATTTTCGGAGAACCCTCAGGAGCAGCCTCTCGAACAGTCCCTCAGCCGCTCGCACCTTTTGGTGTTGATAGATGTAGCTGGTTAGCATCAGCTTGCAGATCGTAATTTGCTCAATCGTGTTCATCGAGCGTCGCGGGAGCCGCAGACGGTAGGACATGAAATAGGGGCCAGTCCCGCCCGGGTCAGGAGGGTGTTTCGTCGGAACCGGGTCGGCATGCTGGTAGAGTCTCTCGAGTTTTCCGTCACATCGTCGTACAACTTTGACTTTGGCAGGTAGACCGTAGACAAATATCTCTCCAGATCATACCGCAGCGGAAGGCCAGCCGAGATTGCGTCTCGTAGCAGGTAATCTAGCTTGTCCGCGTCGAAGCCGGAGGAGATGATGTCCCCCATAAAATGTTGCAAAGGATGTCTCGACCTCCCCAAGATAAGCAGCGAGATGTTTTCCATGTCGAGATCGCCCGCGTACTCTCCGGCCAGATCACATTCCTTCATAAGCCTTGTTTTCGCTCTCGCCAGCAGGTCGTTCACAGCCTCGGTCTTGCTGAGGCAGAACGAGAGTACTTCGCCAGCCTTCTTCTTGCCGGCTGCGAGTTCGCTCAATTCCCGCTCGGCTGCTTTCAGCAGTTCGAGCTCTGAGTAGACCCTTTCGGACGCGTGGCTGAGAAGGCTATGCCCGGTGTCGTGCAGGAGGGCGGCCAATCGAAGCTCCTGGCGCCACCGTGAGATAGTTACCTCTGCCTTCTGGGCCGTGGAGAGGGTCCTTGCGACGTCCTCCAGCCTTCCAGCGTACCTTTGGGCAACAGCGTCAAAGACCCGCGTCGCCACAGTCACGACGCCGAGCGAGTGCTCGAACCTGCTGTGTCGGGCTGACGGATAAACGTAGTATGCGAGACCAGTCTGGTGTATCCTGCGGAGCCTCTGGATGATGGGAGAGTCTATGATTACGAGCTCGCGCCAGGAGAACCTGTTCGTGCCCCAGATCGGGTCGTGGATGTCCTTGAACGGTTTTAATTCGGCTACGGGGTGCTTGGCCTGGCTGCCGAAGAAAGTGGGATGTTTGGTCTTGAGGTGCTGGTCCAGCAGAGCTGTTACTTTAGCGAGGTACATCTAAAGTCGGTCCTCACTTCGCGAGAGAGAAACTTTCCTCCGCAAGGGCCGCCGCGTGCTCCACAAACTTTCGCTGGGCGGGGGGCAACTCCTCCACTTGTGAGTACCACAGCTTTTCCAATCCCGGATTCAGTTCCATCTCCTTGTAGGAGGGATTGGTGACACCCACGCAGCCGGTTACGTGCAGTAGCTGCAGATAGCGCGAAAGATCTTTGCACTTCGGGAACGGGCCTCCCCAGTCGAATATCAGGCGGCCCATGAACTCGGGTTTGTCCTCGAAATCTTCCTCTTGTAACTGGTAGAACAAGGTGTGCCAGCGAGCTTCATCCTTGAACAACATCCGCGTGGAATTCTTGGTCAGGAGGGCAGCCAAAAATTTGACGAACTCACCCAGGGTCATCTGATCTTCTGCCATGGGCCACCTCTCACAAGAAACCGGCCAATTCTAGCAGAACCCTTTGGCCCGGTCAGTGACGTAAGAAATTCCTTACA
>QIAR01000089.1:6911-9660 GCA_003225595.1 Acidobacteriota bacterium
GACGTTACGGGGGGGGGGATCAAGCAAAATCGAGAGAAACCATCGGAATGTGCTTAAGGAAAATCTTACATAACCACCGCTACCCAACTCGGATCGCAGATAAGAGCAGCCCGCAATGGTGCAAACTTGAGCGCGAGCAAGTTGAGCCGGATGGTCGGGGTCACACCACCGACCATTGCGAGTTACGAGTCTGGCGAAAGCATCCCGACGGCTGACACTATGGTTAGAATAGCCGAGGTCTTGGGCATACACGCTTTCGAAGTAGACGGGTACTGGTTCACAGTCACTCGAAAGGAAAAACTGACACCAGCACGATCGGGTGAGCAGCTCACACTAGATTTCACCGGAGAGTATGCGTTTTCTAAAGCAACCGTGCGCCTCAGTCCAGGAAGAATCAACATATCTTTCGATGGAGTAACCCCCATTCCGACGCATAAGGTTAGTTAGCCCGGCACGATGCCCGAGGGGGAAATTGGCACTGTCAGATTCTCATCGGCATCACGATGTAGCGGTACTTGTACTCCTCGCTATCGCCCGGGCGCAGTTGGCCCGCTGACTGGGGATCTTTCAGTTCCAGTCGCACGTCGCCGTTGCCGCTAGCTCTGAGGAAATCCAGCAGGTACACAGCATTGAAACCGATGGTCAGGGCATCGCCGTCATACGACGTCTCAATCGAGTCTTCTGACTCGCCGGTCTCGGTCGATGATGCCGAGATCTTCAGTTCGCCCTTTTCCACCCGGAAGCGCACCGCCCGCGAGCGCTCGTCGGCGAACTGTGCGACGCGCTGAATGGCTGCACTCAGTTCCTCGCCTCTTACGGTTACCAGTTTGTTGTTATCCTTGGGCAGGACCGCCTCGAAATTCGGAAACTGGCCGGTCAGTTGGCGCGAGGTCAGGAGCCGTGGTCCAATGCGGAAGAAGAGCGTCGATTCATCCTTCGCGAACTCGATGGTCTCCACGTCCGTCGAATCGACGAGCGACTTTAATTCATCCATCGCTTTCTTCGGAATGAGCGTTTTCATCTCGCCCGAAACGCCTTCGAATTTCTCGCCGCTGCGCTCAATGTGCGCTAACCGGTGCCCATCCGTCGCTACCATGGTGATTGATTCCGGTTTCAGCACCATCAGCGCGCCATTCAGGGTGTAGCGTGACTCTTCATTGGCAATGGCGAAACCGGTCTTTGAGATCATCTCCCGCAATACCTGTGCCGGAATCTTCACTATACTTGCCGTCGGAAACACCGGCAGGCTGGGAAAATTCGACCGTGCCATGCCGACCATCTTGGTATTGGACCGTCCACAGCGAATGCTCACCCAATGGTTATCAAGCAATTTGATGGTGATATCGGAGTCGGGCAGCAGCTTCACATAATCATGCAGCTTGCGCGCGGGGATCGTGCATGACCCTTCTTTCTTCACCTTGGCATTGCAGGACGTGCGCAGGCTCAAGTCCAGGTCGGTAGCGGTGAGAGACAGTCGGTCGCCGCCAGCTTCAAAAAGGTAGTTGGAGAGAATCGGGATCGTGGTCTTACGCTCGACCACGCCCTGGGTCGCGGTGAGCTCTCGTAAGATTTCAAACTTACTGACCGTAATCTCCATCGTTGACGTTCCCGTTGCAGTGGCCACTTCCACCGGCATAACCAATTCTCCCATCCAGCGGTGCTACTTGGATTACTCCCTTATATCAAAAGAAAAACATATAAAACCAGTAGTAACAGTAGGTAGCAGGGAAAAGTGGAAATTCGGCCCAACTGCCCTGCGGCCATCAAATTCCATCCGGTACCTTGTGTATAAAATAGGGGCCGCATTCGGCGGAGGGACTAGTATATTCGAGCTATCGAATCGCATTTTCATCCGCTCTTACACAAGTTCCACATCCAGTCCACAGAGACCGCCGAGGAAGACCCTCACCAATGAGTGGAAATCTGCCTTGAAATCGCGATTTATCCGCCTAACTGCTCGGTCAGTTTATTGACCAGCCTGTTCAAATCCTTGTCGCTTTGGCGGGCATGATCGATTTTGTCTACCGAATGTAGCACGGTGGTATGGTGCTTGCCGCCGAATTGCCGACCGATCTCCGGAAGCGAGGCCTCGGTCAGGTGCTTGGCCAAATACATGGCGATTTGCCGCGGATAGACGATGGCGCGCGAATTATTCTTTGCCTTGATCTCTGTCAACCGAAGTCCGAACTGCTCGGCCACGGCTTTCTGGATCGACTCAATCGTTACCTTGCGCGCCTGCGAGTCGATGAAGTTCTTGAGCACCTGCTGCGCGTAAGGGAGAGTGATATCGGCACCGATCAGGGAAGAGTGCGCCACCAAGCGGATCAGCGCGCCTTCCAACTCTCGGACGTTCGAGCGGATATTGGAGGCGATGTACAGGGCCACATCAGTGGGCAATGTAACTTTTTCCTGCTCCGATTTCTTCTGCAGGATGGCGACTTTGGTCTCAAGATCTGGAGGTTGGATGTCGGCAATTAATCCCCATTCGAAGCGGCTACGCAAGCGGTCTTCGATCTCAGCCAACTCTTTCGGCGGGCGATCGCTGGCGATCACAATCTGCTTCATGGACTCGTGCAGTGCGTTGAAGGTGTGGAAAAACTCCTCCTGCGTGCGTTCCTTCTGCGCCAGAAACTGGATGTCATCCACCAAGAGCACATCGACGTTGCGGAACTTGTCGCGAAAGCTGGTCATCTTGTCGTAACGCAGGGAGTTGATCATCTCGTTGGTGAACTTTTCACTGGAGACGTAA
>QIAR01000090.1 GCA_003225595.1 Acidobacteriota bacterium
ATGTTGGCGAATGCGCGACCTTCCCCCTTGGCGCCCGGCTTGGCTTTCGTCAGGTAGTAAATGCCCAAAACCATATCCTGTGTAGGCACGGTGATTGGCTGGCCCGATGCCGGCGAGAGGATGTTGTGAGACGACAACATCAGCACGCTGGCTTCGACCTGCGCTTCCGGAGATAGTGGAATGTGCACAGCCATCTGGTCGCCGTCGAAGTCGGCATTAAACGCGGTGCAGACCAGTGGGTGTATCTTGATTGCCTTGCCTTCCACCAGCACCGGCTCAAAAGCCTGAATTCCGAGGCGGTGCAGGGTGGGGGCGCGGTTCAAAAGCACCGGGTGGTCCTTAATCACCTCTTCCAGAATGTCCCAGACGATGGGCTCCTGCTGCTCAACCATCTCTTTGGCTTGCTTAATGGTCGTGCAGTGCCCCGTCTGCTCCAGCCGGTGATAGATAAATGGCTTGAACAGCTCTAGGGCCATCTTTTTCGGCAGACCGCACTGGTGCAGCTTGAGCTCAGGACCGACCACAATCACCGACCGGCCGGAATAGTCGACGCGCTTGCCCAGCAGATTCTGACGGAAGCGCCCCTGTTTGCCCTTGAGCGTGTCTGAGAGGGACTTTAGTGGCCGGTTGTTGGCGCCGCGCAGCACGCGCCCACGCCTTCCGTTGTCAAACAGCGCGTCCACGGCCTCTTGCAACATGCGCTTTTCATTGCGCACAATCACTTCCGGCGCGTGCAGGTCCATCAGCTTCTTCAACCGGTTATTGCGGTTGATCACACGGCGATACAGATCATTAAGATCGGATGTGGCGAAGCGCCCGCCATCCAGTGGCACCAGGGGCCGCAACTCCGGCGGGATGACCGGAATCACATCCAGGATCATCCAGCTTGGCTTGTTGCCACTCTTGCGGAACGCTTCAACTACTTTCAACCGCTTGGCATATTTAAGCCGCTTCTGCAGTGAAGACTCATTCTTCATCTTCTCGCGCAGTTCGCTGGAGAGCACCTCGATCTCGACACGCTTCAGCAGTTCCTTAATTGCTTCTGCGCCCATCATAGCTTTGAAGCCGGTGGCGCGAAACTGCTGGTCGAGCTCGCGGTACTTGGCCTCGTCCTTGATAATCTCGCGCTCTCTCACCGGCGCCTCTCCAGGCTCGACCACAACGTAAGCCTCGAAATAGAGCACCGACTCTAGATCGCGCAGTGAAATGTCGAGCAGGTGGCCGATGCGGCTGGGCAAGCCTTTGAAGAACCACACGTGCGAGCAGGGCGATGCCAACTCGATGTGGCCCAGTCGCTCACGGCGCACCTTGGAGAGAGTGACTTCCACACCGCACTTGTCGCAAATCACACCCCGGTGCTTCATCCGCTTGTATTTTCCGCACAAGCACTCCCAGTCGGTCACCGGACCGAAGATGCGGGCGCAGAACAAGCCATCCCGCTCCGGCTTGAAGGTGCGGTAATTGATAGTTTCGGGCTTGGTTACTTCACCGTGCGACCAGCTCCGGATTTTTTCCGGAGATGCCAGACTGATGCGGATGGCATCGAAGTCGGCAATCGGGTTTACCAGGTCAAAGGGACTCGAACGATACAAGGTGCTCCTCCGGTTCCTGCGGCTAGTACGCCGCCGCACGCGGCTCCCAAAACGAGTGGCCAGGGTTCAGTGGCCAGCAATTCTCTAGACCCAGTCACTCAGGAGCGGGCTACGGGTCTCGGTCCTTCCAAAGTCTCAGAGTGGTCGTTGCAGATAGCGGTCGGTCAATTAGCACTGACCACCATCCGCTGACCCTAGTCTGCTGCCGCCTTAGCCATCGGCTTCTTTTCCGCAGCTTTGATCAGCTCAACGTCCAGGCAAAGCGATTGCAATTCACGAATCAGCACGTTAAAGGACTCGGGAACTCCCGGTTCCATGGCGGCTTCGCCCTTCACGATGGCCTCGTAAATCTTGGTGCGGCCATACACGTCGTCTGATTTCGCGGTGAGCAGCTCCTGCAGAATGAAGGCAGCGCCGTAAGCTTCGAGCGCCCAGACTTCCATTTCTCCGAAGCGCTGTCCGCCGAACTGCGCCTTGCCACCCAGGGGTTGCTGCGTAATCAGCGAATACGGCCCGATAGAGCGCGCGTGGATCTTGTCGTCCACCAGGTGCGACAGCTTCAACATGTAGATGTAGCCCACAGTCACTGGCTGTTCGAACCTGTCGCCAGTCATGCCATCATGGAGATACGTTTTTCCCGACGTGGGCAAGCCGGACCGCTCGAGCAACGCCTTGATCTCGGTCTCGCGCGCGCCATCGAACACTGGCGACGCCATGAACACGCCCTTGGTCAGACTCTTGGCCGCCGCCTCCAGCCCGTCGCCATCCAATTGGGCGATCGACTCAGCCATCGGCGTATCCTTGAAGAGAGCTTTGAGTTCACGCTTGATGGCTTCCTCCCGCGTGTTCTCAGCCAGCAGTTGCGTGATCTTCTTGCCCAGTTCGTGCCCCGCCCAGCCCAGATGGGTTTCCAGAATCTGGCCAACGTTCATACGGCTGGGTACGCCGAGCGGGTTGAGAACGATCTCCACTGGCGTCCCGTCGTTGAGATACGGCATGTCCTCGTCTGGCAGGATTCGGGCAATCACGCCTTTATTGCCGTGACGGCCGGCCATCTTATCGCCAACGCTGAGCTTACGCTTCATGGCGATATAAACCTTGACCAACTTGATCACGCCGGGCGGAAGCTCGTCCCCCTTGGTGAGCTTCTCCTTCTTCTCATTAACGATCTTCTTCAACACATCGATTTGACGCGAGGTCATTTCCTCGATCTCATCGATCTGCTCGTTCACCCGCGGATCCTTATCGGGAAACTTGATTCGCTTCAGGTTGCGGGTGGAGATGCGCTCGATCGTGTCACGATCAAGAAGCCCACCTTTAGTTAGCAGACGCTTGTTGGTGCGCTCGTCGTGCAGGTCGGCAAGTACCTCCTTGCCGCCGAGCAGGCCTTCGAGGCGCTTCAAACGCTCATCGGTGAGGATTCGAATCTCGTCGGACAGGTTTTTCTCCAATTTTGCGATCTGCTCTGCCTCAATTGACTTGGCGCGCTCGTCTTTCTCTTGGCCCTTGCGGGAAAAGATCTTCACATCCACTACCACGCCCTCAATTCCCGGTGGGCAGTAGAGCGAAGCGTCGCGAACGTCCCCAGCCTTCTCACCGAAGATTGCGCGCAGCAGTTTTTCTTCCGGCGTGAGCTGAGTCTCGCCTTTCGGTGTGACTTTGCCCACCATGATGTCGCCCTGCTTCACGCTTGCGCCAATGCGGATGACGCCTGCCTCATCCAGATTCCGCAGCATTGACTCGCTGACGTTCGGGATGTCGCGGGTGACTTCCTCGGGACCCAGCTTGGTATCCCGCCCCTCGATCTCGAATTCCTCTATGTGTACCGAGGTGTAGTAATCGTCCTTAACCAGCTTCTCGGAGACCAGGATGGCGTCCTCGAAGTTGTAGCCGCGCCAGGGCATGAAGGCGACCAGCACGTTACGTCCGAGTGCGAGCTCGCCGAAGTCGGTGCACGGGCCATCGGCAATTACCTGACCCTTCGACACCCGCTGCCCCTTCTGCACGATTGGCTTCTGGTTGATGCAGGTGTTCTGGTTGGAGCGCTTGAACTTGGTGAGCTGGTAGATATCGCTGCCCACCTCGCGCGAGAGCTGTCCTGGATGGTGTTCGCCCTCGACACGCACGATGATGCGCTCCGAGTCTACGGAGTCGATCATGCCATTGCGCCGTGCCAGGATCACGGCGCCAGAATCGCGCGCTGTTACGCCTTCCATCCCCGTGCCCACGATCGGCGCTTCCGCCCGCAGCAAAGGCACGGATTGACGTTGCATGTTCGCGCCCATCAGGGCTCGGTTAGCGTCGTCGTGCTCAAGGAACGGCACCAGCGAGGCCGCCACGGAAACCAATTGCTTCGGGCTGACGTCGATGTAATCCACCTCGTCCCGACTCACCAGCACGAAGTTGCCAGCCTTCCGGGCATTGACCAGTTCACCGATGATCCGACCCTTGTCATCCAGTTCCACATTCGCCTGAGCGATCACGTGGCGGTCTTCCTCCCAAGCCGAGAGGTAGAACGAGTACGGCTCGATCTCGGTCGGTCGCTTGCGACGGTCCTTGAGTTCAGCGTTGGCCTTCTCGATCTCGTGCTTCTCGACGTGATCACCGACCTTATGGTCGCTGTCACCGGCGTTGACCACGCTCACGTAGTCCACCACGCGGCCATTCTTCACCTTGCGATATGGCGACTCGATAAAGCCGTAGTCGTTAATGCGCGCGTAGCAGCTCAGTGACGAAATCAGACCGATGTTCGGCCCTTCCGGCGTCTCAATTGGACAAATACGTCCGTAGTGTGTCGGATGCACGTCGCGGACTTCGAATCCGGCGCGTTCACGCGACAGACCGCCCGGCCCGAGAGCTGACAGGCGCCGCTTGTGAGTGATTTCCGAAAGCGGATTCGTCTGGTCCATGAACTGCGAAAGCTGGGAGGACCCGAAGAACTCACGGATCGCGGCCATCACCGGTTTAGCATTAACCAAATCATGTGGCATGGCCGTGGACATTTCCTGGTACACGCTCATCTTTTCTTTGATGGCGCGTTCCATCCGCACCAACCCGATGCGGAACTGGTTTTCCAGCAGCTCGCCGACGGCGCGCACGCGGCGGTTCCCGAGATGATCGATGTCGTCCACCGCGCCGATATTCTTGCGCAGTTTCAGCAGGTAACGAATCGTCCCATAGAAATCGTCCGGATCGAGCGTGCGCTTATCGAGATCCGTCGCATCCTGGTTTTCGAACAGCTTGATGTTGAACTTCAGCCGGCCCACGCGTGAGAAGTCGTATTTCCGCGGATCAAAGAACATGCCGTGGAAGAGCGCCGTAGCGGTATCCAGCGTAGGCGGATCGCCCGGACGCAGCTTGCGATAGATCTCAATCAGCGCTTCCTGCGGCGTCTTTATCGAATCCCGGCGAAGCGTCTGGCTAATCACTGTACCTACGTCGTCCCGCTCCGGGAAGAAGACATTCAGCTCGACCACGCCGGTAGCATCTAAAATCTTGGACAGCTTATCGGCGGTCAGCTCCGAGTTGGCTTCGAGCAGAACTTCGCCGGTTGTGGTATCCACCACATCGCTGGCCATCCAGGCGCCTTCCAGATCACTGATGTCAACCTCGATCTCACTGATCTTCGCCTTCTGGATCTCTTTCATGATCTGTGGGTTGATCTTGCGACCGGAGTGCGCGACTTCCTCACCCGACTTGCTCTTAATGCTGTGTGCCAGCTTCATGCCCAGGAGATTGGTGGGCTTTTCGCTTGCTGGCTCGACCGTCCAGTGCAGCTTCTTGTCGCGAATCACCAGCCGGTCCACGGTGTAGAACGTGCGCAGAATGTCTTCGCTCGAACGCAGGCCCAACGCGCGCAGGAAAATCGTTCCCAGAAACTTGCGCTTACGATCAATGCGCACGTAGAGCACGTTCTTCTGATCGTATTCAAATTCCACCCAGGATCCGCGGTAAGGAATGATCTTGCCGAGGAAATAGGTGCGGTTGTTTGCCGTCTCAAAGAACACGCCCGGAGAGCGGTGCAACTGGCTGACGATCACACGCTCGGTGCCATTGACAATAAATGTGCCGTTGGCGGTCATCAGCGGCACGTCACCGAAAAAGACCTCCTGCTCCTTAATGTCGCGGATGGAGCGGTTTCCAGTCTCCGCGTCTTTTTCATAGATCGTCAGCCGCATGG